>JARRQQ010000022.1:0-18173 GCA_037381725.1 Sedimentisphaerales bacterium | reverse complement strand
CTTCTGATTGTACGACGGTATCTTGCCTGGCTTGATGGCTGCTCCGACAATCATCGCGTGCCATGTCTTTCGCAGCGAGGCCACGTCCGTCGTCTTTTGAAAGTCCCCCTCGATATGCACGAGATAGCCGTGCCGCCATAAGGCCCATCGCGGCTTCGTCCTGGCGGCGCGGTATGGATTCTCGGCAATATATTGATTGATCTTCTCGACAATCGCAGGCTTCAGGCCGACCTCTTGCGGCGCTCTTTTATCCTGATTCTCGATGCTCTTGCCCGGAGGGGGAAAGTACAGCCCGCCGGGCTTCGCGCCAGGGAGGTTTGCGGATGCGAAAGAAGATGGACCTGTAATGGAGAGCAATGCTCCCAAGAGTACGATTTGCAGTAGTGTCTTCATAGCTTCTCGACGAGACTCCAAATAGTCAGGCACTTGACTTTTCTATTGCCATTCTCTGTAAATAGAACTGCATGGACAATCCCGGCCCGTAGCATTTCACAACGAAGCTGACCCTACTTGGCCCGTTTGTATGCATGCGCCCCGATGTCACTAATCTCCTCCATGTCCAATTCCACCCGCGCGTTCGTCAAGGCCGCCCGATCCATCGGAACATCACTCAGATAGACACCTTCCGTTTCCGAGACGGGCAATGACGGCTTTCTGTTCCCGTCCAGGTCCAGCCATGCATTGCGATGGAACGTGAAACTCTCAGAAAGGGTCCCCGGGCCTACATTGACGAAGGTCCGAACCTTTGCGTCAAAAATGACAAGATTATGTTCAAACACACCGTCATGGCATGGTCTGAATCGTGCATCGCGACTCTCTTGAAGAATGCGAAGGACCCATTTGTCGGGCAGGACAATCGTATTGTGATGGACGCAACCCCCATCAGCCGTGACCCATGCCACAGGCGCCATGCTGCCCACAAAACGATTGCCGGCTACTGTGACGTTCGCGGCCTCGTAGTCCCGCACCTCCGGCCTGAAAAACCGAAGCCCCGTGCTGCCCCCCAAATTGATAGACCGTTGGCCGGCGTTTTTGAAGGCACAGCACTGGACGAGAACGTCTGTCGTGCCTCCCTTGAGTTGAACGCCATTGGACTGAGAGAAACCTTCTCGCCCCACGAAGGTGCAGTCTTCGACAATCCCATGATGACAGCCTACCATGTCGATGCCGGAACCGCCCCAGCCCTCAAACTGACACTTGCGAACGACGAAATGATCGACACCGGACATTTTCAGAGCGTCGTGATTTCCCTTGGGGCCGGTCTCCACAATCGTCACGTTCTCCAAGACGATATGATGCGCAGGCGTTTCATAGGATCCGCCATCGTCGATATTTATGCCGTTGGAGGGGAAACCCTTGACCTTTACGTTTCTCAGAATCACGTGGTCGCAATCGGCAAGATGAAACGCTTGGCTCCCTCCGGAAAACACAGGCGGATTGTTGGGATCTCTTCCCTCGATAACAATGGGCTGTTCGCTTGTGCCTCCTGTCTCGCTCAGATAAATGCCCCCGGAATAGACGCCAGGTTCCAAAAGGAGGGTCGAGCCGGGCTTGAGCGTTCCTATCACCCGACGGAGTTCTGAAGAGTCGCTGACGTGGGTACTTGCTGTTTTCTCCTGAGCATTCGTCGGAAGGAAGAAAACTGCGATCAACCAGAGCACAAGGATGTACTGTTTCACGGTTTGCCTCCCGGGCCCATGCAGAGGAGGACACCATTTTCCAGCGAGAGGTACAAACGTTCGTTTGCGGCGATCAGGCCGTCGAACACGGGAGGGGACTCCAGTTTTTGTTCGGCCAGCATCGAGCCGTCGGCGGTTGAGTACGCGCGAAGGCAGGCGCCCTTATGGCCTTCAAAAGCAGCCATCGGATCGAGCGGATCGACCACGTCCGGCGGCCCGGCGACAAACAGACGCCGCCCGGCCAGAACCATGCCCCGGATGCGCACGGGGACCCACTTGAACCACGCGGGAGGTTTCTGCCTCGTGAAACCGATGCCCTTGGGAACGCCGCGAGTGTACCCCGCCAAAACAGGTTCGTTGTCGTTCGCGTCGGCAAGAAGCAGATACCCCTTCTTGCCCGGCGTAAACAGCGGACTTTGGAGATTTCTCGATGGGTAGGCCTGTACCGCGTATGTCTTCTGCGGACCGACGACGAGCAGTTGCCCGGACTTCGCGCTCCTGTGAGCCAAGTAATAGCCCGGCCACGTGTCGGAATACATCCAGTAAGTACGGTTGAACCATGAATCATCCAAGAAGCCGCTGGTGGTGAGCACGTGCAGCCCCATTTTCCTGTCGCCCATGCTGGCGCCGCCGTATCTTTTCTGGTAGTCCTGCATCATGGCTTTATGGATTCTGATCCATTGCCAATCGTGCTGCTCCGTTTCATACTCCTGTTGAGATTTCATGTTCTCCACGAACGGCTGGCCCATCAAATTCATCGCGTCGGTCCTGGTATCCGGGCCGGGCATCACGTAAGGCGCGGGCTGTGCGGCCAGCGCGCGGTCGAACTTGTATTGCCCTAAGAAGATCGAGTCACCTTGAGCGACGAGAATGTCCGAGTTGGCGCCTTCCATGTGATAGGCGGGAATGAACGGCTTGTTCACAGCGTCCTTTCTCGTTCTGGCCCACGTATCCAGACGAGTCTCGTGGAGAACGTTTCCAGTCCCGGGGTCGAGGCCGAAAAGGCGGATGCCGCCATCAAGATACGTCGAGCGACCCGCCGTGCAGTATGCCACGCCATCCTCTATCAAAACGCTCCCGTGGACGGGCCACGGAGATTCCAACTGATCGAACGCAATGATTCGCTCGTCCGACGGCGCCGCCCGAAAACGCCAGACAAGGTCGCCGTCCGAAGCGCGCAGGCAGTAGACGTATCCATCGACACAGCCGAATAGCACCAGCTCGCCATAGATCGTCGGAGGAGAATCAATCCGTCCCCCGGCGGTAAACTGCCACTGGCTCTCGCCGTCACTCGCGTCGAAAACGTGCAGCGTATGCTCATCTTTGGCGACGACATAGGCCCGGTTGCCGGCGACGACGGGCGATGTCAACGGCCCCTGCAATTGAACGCTCCATCGCGGCGCAACTTGTTCTGGAACGTCACAAGTCGTCGCGCCCGTGCGACACCGATCATGGCGATACGTCGGCCAATCGTTCGTCCCTCGTGTCTCGTCCTTCGTCCCTCGTACTTCGCCGTACGCCGGGCCTTTCTCTAACCTCTCGGTCTTCTGTCCTCCGTCCTCAGTCGTCCGGCCTTGCGGCGCAAGAACGGCGAAGCCGGTCAGCTTGGCTCCGGGGTAGCAGAAGCATGGATTCGGGCCGACGTAGAGCAAGCCGTTACAGGGCATGACGCCAAATCGGCACGGGCCGCGGACCCAGTCGTTTTCGGTGTTCACACCCCCGGCGATGCTGACGAATTCGACGCCTCGATTCGGAGTAATGAGGAAGCTCTCGGTGGCTTTGCTCTGGTAGCACCGAAAATGATGTCCCGGCGTAAAGACGTCGGACGTGTCGGGCCGCGTGGTGACTTTGCCCGTGCTCGGGTCGCGCCCGACAATCCGGTCACCTTGCCAATGCCAAAGTTGGCCATTTGCCACGAACAGCTCGTTGCGGCTCACCCTGCCCTTGAGCGTCCAGAGGCCCTTGCCCGTATCGGCAGCCAGCGCCTGAAGCCCTTGCTTGCTCAAGAGGAAGAGGCGGCCTTCGCCAGCCACGAGCAAAGAGACGGGCACTTCGCTCGGTACGCGCCACAGTTCGGTGCCGTCTTTGAGCGAGCGGGATACCAACGAGCGGCCATCCTGGTAGAAGACTCTGCCGTCACAGACGGCTAACGAAAGAGGACGAATTTTGCCAGCCGCGTCCCAGAGATGCTCGTCCGTTTCGGTGTCAATCGCCGTGATCCGCTCATTCCTCTTGCATGATAGGAGCACACCGTCACAGCAACGAATCTCTTCCGTTCCTTCAGTCCCGTCCAGGGTCGTCAGAACTTGGCCCGTCGCGCCGTCAAGGACCGACACGGCGGCCGGGTAGGCGAGCGTGATGTATAGCCGGTCACCCTGCGCGACGATAGAGCGCGGAACGGTCAGAGGGGCGTTGCGCAAAGCCCGGGTCTTCCACGGATGCGATCCCCACTCCGGCAAAGGACGTTTCCACAGGAGCTTCCCATTGAAGGCGTCGCGGGCGATCAGCACCCATTTTTCCGGGATGGACTGCGACGTGACGCCGGTGAGACCCTCGTCAAAGACGTAGAAGACGCGCCCGTTTGCGGACACCATCGCACACAAGCTCGAAATGAACTCGTGGCTCCTGGCCCACAGAGGTCCGCAAATCCACTTCAGCCGGCGGGGCGGCCCCACCTCGGCGTCGCGGGCCACCGCGTTGTTCGAGGCATCATGGAGATAATGGGTCCATTCGTCTGTGTCGTCGGGCCGGGGCTTGACGGTCTTGGTCCAATGACCGTTCGTGCTGATATAAGCCACGCCACCGGGGGCAAGGACCCGCATGATCTCTCCCATCGGTACATCACCGGGGTCTTCCGACACCACAAGATTGACGAGATTATCAACGTACGGCAGGTGCCCATCGCGCAGCAACGCGACGGACACCTTGCCGTACAGGCCCAGTGACTTTATGGTGCCGACGGCCGCCCGTACATTTCTTTCCTGCGTATCGAGACCATGAACGAGATAACGGTCGTTCTCGTGCAGCGCCGCTGTCAACTCGCCCCGCCCACATCCGATCTGGACCACCAGCCCACCTCGGACACCCGTCGTCTCCAGAATCTGCTTTGCTCTCGCGTTGTAGCCCGTCGGCTGAGCCGGCACCGGCGACAATATCCACACGACGCACGCAACGCTCAACAGCGCCATACAAATCAAGGCTCGTCTTTTCATGCGATTTCCTTTCCGTCAGGACAGCGAGGTCGGCGGGCCGCTCGAAGGTGATGCGATACCTGCCCGCGGGCAGCCGAATCTGCGCGGAAGGCCTCTGTACACTCTCGCCGCTGGTGCGTGTGCACAAATACATCACAACTTCGGAACGGTCCGGCTCGGCCAGCGTGGCCCAGACGACATCCTGCTGGTCCGTCGTCAACGCCGTGTAGTTGGGACTCATCCGCCAGAAGGGCAAAGTTCGGAAGAAATCCGCCATCGGCCTGAGGAATTCCTGTCCCGGCGCGACGTAGTCCGTTTCGTCGATTCCTTCGCAGCCATCCCAGGAATGCCAGGTCCAGAAGCAGCCCGCCGAGCACCACAGCCAACCTTGCTTTCGCCGGTGGATGCCGTCGTTATTGCCGTGGCGGTTTTCCCGGCCCGACTCGTTGCAGAAGGCGGGTTTGCCGTAAGAGCGTATGTTCCGCGCCAGGGCGAGGTACCAATCCTTGAGGTCGTGCTGCGGGCCCGAAGACGTGCACGTATGATTGATCGCCAGGTCCAGCCAAGGGCGGTCGGGCCAGGCCGCGTCGTCGGTCGTGCCATCGGACGTGCATACGGGGCGGTCGTGCGGATCATTTTCATGAAAGAACGCGGCGACCGCCTTCTGAAAGTCCTCGTTCCCGAGATATTCGTTGGCAATTTCCCACGTCAGGATGTTGGCATACTTTCCCAGCCGCTCCAGGGCATAGGCCCAATAGGCTCGCTGCGACTCGACGTCGGCGGCTGAAGGTCTGAGTGTGCAATAGAGCGTGACGTTGAAACCGATGCCTTGCTCCCCGGCCATGCGAATTCGCCGCTCGACCTGGTCCCAATAGGCTTCGTTGAACTCGCTCCAAACGGGCCTGTCCCGCGTGCCGCCCCACGGCCAAAGCTCAATGCCTACGGTGTCGTAGTAGTACCGCCCTTCGAGGCTCACGCGAAGCACGCTGACGCCCTGATCGGCCGCGCGGTCGAGCACCGCCTCCGGCTGCTTGCACCCGAAATACAACCACGCCGTCTTGTTCAGGATAAACAGATGCCGGCCCTCGGTGTTGACGAGCTGATAGGGACAGTTCGGGTCCACGTGGTAGGGCGAGGTCCAACGTTCGGGAAAAGTAACCATCGCTGCGCCGCTATCCGCACGCGATGTCGAGATTAGAGAAGCGAACCCGAGACAGATCGCACTGGTCGTCCGAAGAAGTGATTTGCTCTTGTTCTGCATGGTTTCCAACTCCACGAGTGTATCTGTCGTTCCAGCGCCAGAGGAAATCCGGGACCTGCCCAGCGAGCTGGCACAAGCCATCCCTGCGGGATATTCTACACTTTCAGGCTTGGTTATGGAAGGTTAGTCTTAGTCTGTAAGGTGATCGACTGCGGAAAGCAGAGACTGGCCTCAGGCCATGGAGCTTGAAACAGGAATGGGAAATCCGAAACAAGCACGACCAAACCCCAAGGGTCAAAACGCGCCGCGCCCCCGTGTTTCGGATTTCCACATTGAGTTCTTCAAAAGGTGGTGATGCATTCCACCACCCATCGTAGGCAAATCGCTACGATATATCGCACCCTTCGCTCTACGCGACACTCTCCTGCGTGAGCAAGGAACTGGGAACGAGTCCCACCAGTTCTTCGTCGGACCATTGAGTACGAACCGACGTGTGAAGGAAGGGGCGGCTGGCCGTAAAGAGGTCCCAGTACGCCCGGCCGACCTTGGGCCAAGTCATCGCTCGTCCGTATTCATAGGCGCTCTGCGCCATTCGATGAAGTGATTGTTCATCGGCCAGCAGCGCGTTTATGGCGTCGGCCATCCTCGGCGCGTCGTTGAACGGAACGAGCACGCCTCGGCCGCCAGCTAGCAACTCCTCGGCGGCCCAGTACGGGGTCGAAACGACCGCCTTGCCGCACCCGACGGCGAAAGCCAGCGTGCCGCTGGTGACCTGCTCCTTGTTCAGGTACGGAGTGACGTAGACGTCCGCCGCGGCCAGCAATTGGTTCAGCTCCTGCTGGCTGACGAAGCGATCGCGGAAGACGACGTGGTTCTCTAACCCCAGCCCAACGACCAGGTTGTGGAGCTTGTTCGTGTACGAATAGCCCTGCTGTTTGACGATCTCCGGGTGCACCGTTCCGACCACGAGGTATAGAACGTCCGGATTCTCCGCGATGATCGCGGGCATGGCGTTGAGCATCACCTCGATACCCTTGTTCGGCCCGATCAGACCGAAGGTCATCAGAACCTTCCGCCCGCTCAGGCCCAACGTGCGTTTCTGCATACCCATCCGGCCGAAGCGCACGTCGGGGATGCCGTGTGGGATTAGCTCGATCTTCTTCTCCGGTATCCCGTAGACGTTCGTCAGCATGTCGATGCCCCGGCGATTCATGACGATGATTCGATCCGAACCGTCGCAGACGTCCACCGTGGACTGAAAATACTCGGGCGACGGATCCTCGAGGACGGTGTGCAGCGTGCTGACGACGGGCACGTTCAGTCTTCGCAGCAGGCCCACGACGTACGAGCCGCCCGGGCCCCCGAACAGCCCGAACTCGTGTTGAAGGGACACCGCGTCGATGTCACTGGCGTCGATGTAGTCCGCCGCTTCCATGTAGTCACTTCTAACATCTCTGCGGACAACACATTCGACTGGCCCGCCGAAACGCTGTGACGCATCGGACTGCATGGCCACAACCGCCGGCTTGAATGTCCCATCCGCAGCGGCGCCGATATGTTCGACCAAGAACGACGTGAACGTTGCGATCCCACATCGTCGCGGGGGAAATGAACTGATAAACGCAATACTCCTACGATTGTTAAGCCGTATCATGCGTCACACTCCGACCAGGGGATTGTTGAACGTCTTTCGCAGCCAGCTTCCGTCGCAATCGTCTTTGCTGCATTCGAGCCAGATGTATACGAACTGACCTTCGGCCGCCCTGTCCACCTCGTCCATCACCGCTCCACATTCCGGGCAAAGACTCAACTCGCCCACATCCCGAGACTTTGTCCCCATTGTCTCCGTTTGAATCATTGATTCACCCATGATGCGTTCTCCTAACTCATGTTCTTGAAACGACTCGAACAATATTGTTGGCTCTGCGGAGCTAACGTCCACAACTATACGAAGATGGCTAAAAAGGGAAAATCAGGGAATTGCCTAATCTGTCTGCGAGATTGCCTATGCGTGAAAAGCAGGGGGAAAAGTGGCGTGCTCGACGCACTCCACGCGTCTCAGACTAAATGCTAAACCTTTGTCAAAACAAGATTTACGGCTCTGGCAGGGTCAAGCCTTCTTGGATGGCATATTTGGTCAATTGAGCTATATTGTCTATATTTAGTTTATTCATGACCCTCAGCCGATGGGCTTCGACGGTTTTTGGACTGATATATAGGCGTTGGGCCACTTGTTTGGTTGTGTTGCCTTCGGCGAGCAGTTGGAGAACCTGCCTTTCCCTCGTGGTCAGGGTCGAAAAAGCCGACGTTTCATCGCCCGTTCCGTGGAGGAAGTCCTGGACCACAATGTCGCCGACGGACGGGCTCACGTAGGTCTTGCCCTGGGCGACGTTTCTTATCGCCTCAAGCAACTCTTCAAACGCGCAGTCTTTGAGCAGATAGCCGGACGCGCCGGCCTTGAACATCTCTCGCACATACCGGTTGCTCGAATGCATTGAAAGCCCGATCACCTTCACGTTCGGCGACGCCGCAACGATCTGCCGGGTTGCTTCAATACCGTTGAGGTCGGGCATGGCAATATCCATGACAACTACGTCGGGTGACAATTTCCTGACCAGCTCAATCGTCGCAAGGCCGTTCTTGGCTTGCCCGATCACGTTTATGTCCTCTTGCTGATCGAAAGCCCTGCTCAGACCGTGGCGGACGATCGCGTGGTCGTCTGCGATGATGATGCGTGTACTCATAGATTTACTCCTTGTTCGCGTGGCCGTCGAGGTCAAGCGGAGCGATCAAGACGGCTTTCGTGCCTTTGCCTTCGACGGATTCGATCTTCAGCCTACCCCCTATGTGATTGAGTCTCTCACGGATGCTGAACAAACCAAACCCTTTCGTTTTCTTCGAGTCTTTTTCCAGGCGGTCGGCGTCAAATCCTTTGCCGTCGTCCTCAACCTTTATGCAAATGTCAGAGTTCGATCTTTGCAAGGAAACCTTGACAAGAGCCGCGTCCGCGTGTTTTATCGCGTTGAAAAGCAGCTCTCTGATCGATCGATACAGAAGGATCTTGACATCGTCGGCCAGTGGCTTCGGCGACTGGCAGTCCTCAAACCGACATTGAATATGTCTTTCCGCGCTCGTCCTGTCAAGCAAATCTTCAACCGCCGCTTCAAAGCCAATCTCGTAGAGGATGCTCGGGCTCAGATCGAAGCTCAACGTCCGGGTCTGTTTGACCGCGACGTGAAGCTGGTCGATGACTTCAAGAAGTGAATCCGCTGTGGGCGAAGGGGCGGACTTGGCCAGCGTCTTCAATTCCCTGGCCGAAAAGGCAAGAATCTGGCCCACCGAGTCGTGCAGATCATGCGCGAGCCGGCGACGCTCCTTTTCCTCGGCGAGCAGAAGCTCGGCCGTCAGCTCTCTTAGCGCCTTCTGGTTGGTGCGAATCTCTTCCTCCGCTGCCTTCTGCTCGGTGATATCATGCATGGTGCCGATCATCTTCACCGGCTTGTGATCGGCATTGTAGATAACCTCGCCTCTGCCGTTAAGAATTCTCTCCTGGCCGTTAGGCTTAACAACTCTGTGGTCGATATTGTATTGCCGGCCTTCATAAAGAGCTTTGTGAATGGATTCCTGGACAGAGTCTCGGTCCTCGGGATGGACGTGGGATAGAAAGGTGTCGTACATGACGTCAATCCGCCCACGCTTCAATCCGAACATGCGATAGACCTCGTCCGACCACAAGAGCTTGTTCTCCGCTATCTCCCATTCCCAGTTGCCGAGATGGGCCATCCTCTGAGCTTCGAGAAGCCGCTTCTCATTCAGCCGCAACGATTGCTCTATGTCAAATCTGTGCACGGCCTCGCCGACCAGCGCCGCCATGTCCTCCAGGAACTCGACGGTCGGCGGCGGGACCTTGTTCTTCTGCGAATCGGCCAGATGAATAACGCCCAGCACCTTTTGTCTGTAGCGAATGGGAATGACGGCAAGCGATGCAAACCCGTGCTTCATGCAGGTTCCCCGGTATCGGCCCGCGTCCCTGTCCTTCAGCGCCCGAAGAAACGTCACGGCGTCGTCGCTGCGGAAAGACCCTCTCGGTGTCACAAGGGGTCTGTCCGGCGATTCCGGCGTTTGGGTAATAGCTCGAATGCACAGACACCTGTCGGTCTTGAGGGCCAGTGCGTTCTCGATGTCAAGAAATTCCTCGCTGAAGCCCAGGTAGGATTCATACGGGATAAGTCCGGCATCATTGGCAATGCGAATCCCCACGCACGCGCAGCCACTCCAGTCGCGGATCGCCTTGACGACCGAATCGAGATACTCCTTTCTCGACGTCTTTGTCACAAACTGTTCGAGCAGGCTGTTTGTGAGCCGGCGGCGGTCCTCCGCTCGTTTGCGGTCGGTGACGTCTTCGAGCGAAAGAACAAGCAGCTCGACTTCGCCTTCGGAGTCCAGGACCGGCACCAGGGTCCAGTTCCAATACGTCGTTCCCCATTCCGGGTGATCGGGGAAGAAGAACGACTTGGCTGTAGCGACGTACGGGGTCTTCGTCCGCACGACCTCCCCGAAAATCGCCTGGTTCTCGGCGTGCGGATAGAACTCGAAATGATTGTGCCCCGGGAAGTCCTCTATTTGCTTTTGACAGGCGCGGGCGTAGGCGTCGTTGACCCGGATGAAATTAAAGTGTCGATCCAGAAAAACCACTGGCGTGAGCGAATGGCGGAAGTACGCCTCGAGAAACATGGCTTGCTGCCGGATGGTCTGTGTTCTCTCCTGGACACGTATCTCCAACTCATCGCGCGCCCGGCGCAGCTCCGTCTCCATTCGTTTTCGTTCGATGGCATAGCGGACGGCCAGGGCGATGGTTCGCCCGTCGACCCGGCCCTTGACCAGGTAATCCTGGGCGCCTGTCCGCACGGCCTCGACGCCGGGTTGCTCATCGTCGATTCCGGTCAGCACGATAATCGGCACGTCGGGACAGTGCTGTCTGGCTCTTCGGACCGTATCGAGGCCGGAACTGTCCGGCAGAGTCAGGTCCAGCAACGCCGCGTCGAGAGGATGGTTCCGACAATAATCGATGGCCTCCTGCAGAGAACCGCACACCTCGACGTGAAGATCAGCCACGTTGTTCAGCCGCAGGTTCTCTCGCAGAAGAGCCGCGTCGGATTCGCTGTCTTCAACAAGCAGAATTTCTAGGAAGGTCTTCGATATCATGTCTTCTGCGGTAAAGTCACGACCGTAAGCCAGAATTGCTCGATGGATTTGACCACGTTAATGAAATGGGCAAAGTCAACGGGCTTGGTGATGTAACAATTGGCATTCAACTCGTAGGATCGCAATATATCCTCATCGGCACGGGAGGTTGTCAGGACGATAATGGGGATTATTTTGAGGTTCGGGTCGGTCTTTATTTCCACCAGGACATCCCGGCCGTCCCTTCGAGGCAGATTCAGGTCGAGCATGATAAGGTCGGGCCTTGGTGCATTTGCATATTTGCCCCGCCGTCTCAAAAACTCCATCGCTTCGACACCGTCCTCGACGTGGCTGAGTCGGTTGGCGATCTTGCCCTCCTTTAGCGCCTCAATGGTCAAGGCGGCATCGCTCGGGCTGTCTTCAACCAGCAATATCTCAATGGGTTTTGAGTACGAAAGATTCATTTTTCGGCCCCTTCCATATCAGGAACAGTAAAATAAAACGTCGAGCCACGTCCTTGCTCGGATTCCACCCAGATTCTTCCCCCATGTCTTTCCACAATTTTCTTGCACAAAGACAAGCCGATACCCGTTCCGGGGTATTTCTTGCGGGTGTGAAGCCGCTGGAAGATCATGAATATACGCTCGCGGTACTCCGGGTCAAGCCCAATTCCGTTATCCTTTACGGCAAATTGCCACGCCCGGTTCGACCGGACGGCGCTGACGTGAATCTCCGGCCGAAGCTCACTGCGGAACTTGATGGCATTGCTGATAAGGTTCTGGAACAGTTGGGTAAGCTGGACCGGATCGATATGAACCGTCGGCAGAGAGTCGAACGTGATCTCGGCGTCGGATTCGCGGATGCTTGTCTGCAAATCCAGCAGGGCCTCCTCCAGCGACTTGTTAGAATCGGTCCTCTCAGGCGGCTTGCCGCGCGTATCTATGCGCGAGTAGGCTAGCAACCCGTTGATAAGCGTTTGCATTCGTTTGACCCCGTCCACGGTGAAGTCCATGTATTCGGTCGTTTTTTCATCGAGCGCGTCTTTGAGCCGGTTTTGCAGCAGGGTCACAAACCCAGAGACGGCCCGAAGCGGCTCTTGCAGATCGTGACTAGCCACGTAGGCGAATTGCTCCAAGTCCTTGTTGGACCGCGCCAGCTCGTTGGTTCTTTGCTTCACAAGATCTTCCAGGTGCAGGCGGTACTTTTCCAGCTCGGCCTCCGCAGCTTTCTTTTCGGTAATATCACGTGCCGCGGCGAAGATGCCCTGAACCTCGCCCGCTTCGTTTTTGTATACGGTCGCGTTATAGAGAACGTCGATCAGCCGGCCGTCCTTATGGCGGACGGTCAACGGGTAATCGGTCACAAAACCCTCCGCGAAGACTCGTTGATAACCCTCTTCTGCCTTGTCGGATTCGGTGAAATAACTTGAAAATTCCGTTCCGATGAGCTGCTCACGGGCCACGCCCGTCGCTTTGACGGTTGCCTCGTTGACGTCAGTGATCTTTCCTTCCGAGCTGATGGTAACTAACGGATCCAGCGACGCCTCGAGCAGACCGCGGGCATACCGCGACGCTGCATGCAATGCCGTCTCGGCCTGCTTGCGTTCGGTAATGTCGATACCCATCTCAAGGATGAGCTGTGAGCCGTCACTGTCTTTGAACGGGAAATCGTAAACGTCGTAGACTTTGCCGTTCGGTCCTGACCACTCCCAATGCTGCGGCTCGTTGGTCTCAAGCACTTTGTAAGTTTGGCAGTCTTCACAGGGTTCGGCGCGATTGAACAGAAACTCGTAGCATTTCTTGTCGGGGTGGTAACCGAAAAGGTCACGAAAGACCTTATTGGCAAAAGGCATATAATAGTCCGGCGTCAGCAAACAAATATAAGCCGGCAGCGTCTCCAGCACGTCGTTAAACCGCTGACGTTCGGCAGTGGCAGTCTGCTCGGCCCGGATTCGATGTTTGACCTGTGTTTGCAACTGTGAGACAGTCTCGTCCAATTGTGCTGTGCGCTCTTTGACGCGAACCTCCAGCTCGTCACGTGACTTTCTGAGTTCTTCTTCCATTTGCTTGCGCTGGGTAATGTCGCGGTTTGTTTCGAGGATACGTTCAATGCCGTCGGTTCCGAGCACAAGCTGATGCCGGGCTGAGACAGTCACCTGGTGTCCATCCTTCGCGAAGTGGCGAAGCTCACCCTCCCACTGGCCGTGTTTGCGCATCTCGTCTTCGATTTCCGGCCATGGTACTGAGTGGATGGTCTTAAGCAACTTGTGGGTAACCCGCCCCAGCGCTTCACTCTCGGTATAACCGTACAATTGCTCCGCACCTCGGTTCCAGTGCTCGATAGAGCCGTCTTCCCGCCACACAATGATGGCATCGTAAGAAAGGTGTAGCAACTGTGCCTGTTGTCGTAGTGCCTCCTCGGCCTGCTTGCGTTCGGTGATATCCACGCCCGTGGCGATGACGTATTCGATCCGACCATCGGGCCGGGTTATCGCCGTGTTGGCCCACGAGATAAGGCATTGGGAGCCATCTTTCGATACCCAATGGTTCTCGTGGCTGTTCGGGAAATCGCCGGCACGAAGCTTCTCCCACGTTTGCCGGACACCGGGCAGATCGTCCTCGGGCACCAGGAATTCCCAGAAAGCCCGGCCGACCACCTCGCTGGACGCATACCCGGTAATTCTCTCACATTCATGATTGAACCGCCTGATCCGTCCTTCCTCGTCGAGCACGACTACCAGGGCGCCCGCCGTATCCAACACCGCAGTGATAAAATCCCGCTCCTCGTGCAGCGTCTCCTCGGCCTGCTTTTGTTTGGTGATATCCGTTCCGATGGCGAGTATCTCCGAGAGCTGGCCGTTTTCGTCGTAGGCCGGCCTGTTCGTCCAGGCCATCCACACGCGGCGCCCGTCTTTGCACACGTTCTCGTTAATGTTGTTGACGTAACGCTCGGGGCTTTTGACAATGTCCTGAATCAGTCCCGACGGGTCCGCCTCGTCGGACGAGCTTCGCGGCAAGAGAATATCCACCGGTCCACCGAGGACCTCGTTCTCCGAGTAGCCGAAAAAGCTCTGGGCATACTCGTTGAACAGGGTGATCTGGCCGTTGCGGTTCCAGCGAATAATCGCGCTGTTGGCGTACTGGACGAGCTCTCGATATCTTTGCTCGCTTTCCTGCAGGGCTTTCTGGGCTTCGTCGCGGGCGATCCGGGAGCGAATAGCTGAGATCCCATAGGCTAAGTCGCCGGTCAGCTCTTTGAGCAGATTGATTTCGTCATCGGAGAACGGGTCCGGCTGTGTCGAATAGATGGTCAGGGCGCCGAAGGCGGTCCGGCCGCTCATCAGCGGAAGCGAGATGGAGGAAGCGTTGCCTCGCTTCAGCGCGTCTTCCCGCCACGGCTCGAACGCAGGGTTCGTCAACATGTTCTTACAAAGACTGGTTTCGCCCGTTCGGATGGCCGTGCCCGTCGGCCCGCGACCTCGCGGGACGTCGGCCCAGGAAACATCGAGCGTCTCGACGTAGCTCTTGTCGAAACCTGCATACGCCACGGGCCGCACGCTCTTTTCCTCGTCGTTCTCGGCAAAACCCACCCAGACCATCTTGTGGCCGCAATCCTTGACGATGATGTCGCACACGTCCTGCACGTACCGCGCCTCATCTTTGGCGCGCATCATCGCCTGGGTGGTGTCGGTCAGCGCGCGGAGCGTTCGGTTAAGCTGGTGAAGAGTGTCTTCTCTTTTCTTTCGCTCCGTAGTATCCGTTACCGTGCCGAAGCCGCCGACCAGGGCGCCGTCCTTGCCGTACTCCAGCTCCGCTTTCTCGCGGACCCACTTGACGTGATCGTCAACGACGATTCGGTGCTCGACGTCGTACTCCGCTCCTTTCAGGGCGGCTTGCCATTTCTCTTCGACCATCCTCCGGTCGTCGGGATGGATGTAGGATAGGAACAATTCATACGTCAGCGGCGTTCCGGTGGGCACGCCGAAAATGCGATACGCCTCATCGGACCAGCTCAGCACGTCTTTGCGGACGTCCAACCGCCAGCTTCCGGTCAGCGCGACGGTCTGGGCGCGCTTGAGGTCTTCCCGGCTCTCGTGCAGCTCGACGGTCTGTTTCTCCGCCCTGGCGCGGGCTTGGCGCAGCACGGCGCCAACATAGCCGACAAACACACTCGTCAGGACCACCACAGCCGTTCGAGACAAGAATTCGATCCCGAAGTCCCAGGAATGCAACGGCTCTACAAAAAAGTAGTCCGACAGCAACACACCAAGAACACCCGTCAGGATGGCCGGACCCATCCCGCCCACCAAAGCGATGGCCACCGTCGCGGGGAAGAGCGTGATGAACGGTATGCCGCCGCCCGTCAACGGCAGCAGGGCGTAGCGAGTGAGAACAACGACCGGGACGGCCAACAATGCGTACAGATAACGTTTGTAGTTCTTCATTTTCCCCCAGTTGTTCAGATGGTGAAATGAAACGTCGAGCCTCTGCCTTCCTCCGACTCCACCCAGATTTGCCCGCCGTGGCGGTGGACGATCTTCTGGCAGATCGTCAGGCCGACGCCGTAGCTCGGGTTCTCCCCCAGCGAGTGAAGACGCTGAAATATCTTGAAGATCCGCTCGTGATGCTGCGGGTCGATCCCAATCCCGTTGTCGCGGACCGAGAATCGCCACCGCTCGCCGTCCTGAGCGCAACCCACGTGAATATCGGGCTTTGCCTCCCCGCGGAACTTGATCGCGTTATCGAGCAGGTTGCGGAACAGTTGCGTAAGCTGTCTTCCGTCCGCGTTCACCTCGGGCAGCTCGTCGGACGTAATCACCGCCTCGCAGACGGCAATCTTATCTTGAAGGTGCTCCATCGCCGTCCTCAGCGCCGCCCGCGACGGGACCAGCCTCGGCGTCTCGCCATGCGTCTGGACGCGAGAGCACTCCAACAAGCCCGAAATCAGGTCGCTCATCCGGTTAGCGCCGTTCATCGCGAATTGAATGTACTGGCCCGCCTTGCCGTCCAGCTTGTCCCGGTAGCGCTTATCCAACAGCTCGACAAACCCGCCCACGGCCCTGAGCGGCTCGCGTAAATCGTGGCTGACAATGTGGGCAAACTCGTCGAGGTCCTTATTCGAACGGTGCAGCTCTTCTGTACGCTGTTCGACGCGGCGTTCGAGCTCTTCGTTGGCCTCTTGCAGCTCCCGCCTGGCGCGATCTCTCTGGACGTGGTTCCACATCCCCGCCAGCAGCAGGGCGATCTGTCGCTCGTCGGAGGCGTCGTAGTCCGAGGCCTTGTTGCCCACCCCCGCCAGCGCCACCCGCTTATCCTCGAACCCGGGCACGATCATGAATCGATCCACGTGCGGATGGCCGGGTGGAAATCCCTTCTTAGTCCCCTGGGCTTTACCGTAGTCGTTGACGAACAGCGTTCTACGCTGTCGGATGGCATCCGCCCAGAGACCCGCATCATCCACGCGCCACTTCATCGGATCGCCGACCACTTCGCACTCTTTCATCACGTTTTTGGAAACCGCGTCCAGCGTGTAGATCGATTCATCCTCGTTGAGGAACCCCACGAACCCAATCTTGCTGCCCGTTAGCGCGATCCCCTCTTCCAGGATGAACTCGGCCATTTCGGAAACGGATGCTTCCGTCATCTGGCTCAGGCTCAGCAGCGCGTCCAGCCGGGCGTGCTCCAGTCGGAGCGACTGCTCGGTGCGCTTGCGCTGTTCGATTTCGTCCGTCAATTGCTCGTTGGCCTCCAGAAGCTCTGCGGTCCGCTCCCTGACGCGCACCTCAAGCTGATCCCGGTCCTTGCGAAGCAACCCTTTGATCTGCTCCTGGACGGTAATGTCCCGGCCATATAAATTGACGTACTTCCCTTCCCATATCGGAGCGATGGCAAAAGAAAACAGACGTTCGCCGCACTGGACTCGCTCGGCCAAATTGCGGCGATATCGCAGAGATTTGCGGGCTATGCTGTACCAATCTGCCGGTGCTTTCTGGCCGACTTCGCAATCCCACTGCTCGAGGAGCACCTTGCCCGGCGAATTACTGTACAAGATCGTTCCATCGGCGCGCAGCCGCAATACTGGAAACGGGTCCTCGGCGGGGAATTTCGCTAAGCCACGGATTTCTTCTTCGGCAAGTTTTCTATCGGTAATGTCAAGGCAGATACCGCTCATGCGCTCCACCTCGCCGTTACCGTCGCACGTCACGTCGCCAAGAGCATTGATCCATCGGATCTGACCCGACTCGAGCACAATTCGGTATTCACTGCTGAGGGGCATACGGCTCTCGACCGCTGCTTCAATCTGTTTCTCGGCAGGCACTCTGTCGTCCGGGTGCAATATCCTTCTCCAGGTCTCGAAACTCGCCCGGCCCTTGGAGGGGTCCAGGCCGAACAGATGAAACAGCTCATCGGACCATTCGAGCTTGCCGGTAGTGATGTCCCACTCCCACACACCTGCGCCCGCAGAAACCTGAGCCAGTTTCAGGCGCTGTTCACTGAGGCGCAGCGCCTTCTCAGCCTTTTTGCGTTCGGTAATGTCCAGCGAGTAGCCGATCAACTCGATGGGCGAGCCGTTTTCATCGCGTATCACCGACAGCGACAGATGGACAAATACCTCCCGGCCCGATTTGTGCCTGCATCGGGCCTGGAGCTCATTTTCACTCCCTTCGAGCATCGGGGCTATTATGTCGTCGCGTAGCATCGGTAGGTCTTCGTCGAAATAGACCAAAGAGATGTGTTGGCCAAGGGCTTCGTCGGCGCCATAACCGAACACCCTCTCAGCGCCTCTGTTCCAGAGCGTGATATTGCCTTGAAGGTCGGTGGTGACCACGCAATCGTGGACGTGCGCCAGGATTTGGGCCTCCCGGCGCATTACCTCTTCGGCCTGCTTGCGTTCGGTAATGTCGAAAATCACGCCGTC
>JARRQQ010000021.1:3817-17249 GCA_037381725.1 Sedimentisphaerales bacterium | reverse complement strand
GGAGACAGGCCCGTGGGTCTGTCCCTGCTTTGTCACACGGTAATCCATGGGATTCATTTTAGCCGGTTTCTCACTTCTGCTCCGGCCCGATTTTGCCGACTCTCACTGAAAAGCCGAGGCGACATAAATGATAAGTCGAGTAATATAGGACTTTTAAGGCTGCCCCTGAATTCGCTTGACAAAACCTGCTTATTACGTTAAAGTAGAGAATGTTGACGAGGGCATGTTCCCGCAGACTGCTTATGCACGAATAGTCAATCGTTAATCGTAAATACGCACTGTACTTAGGGTGTTTGCAGATGAAGATAAAATGGGCGTTTCTTGTTATTCTGGCCGGGTGTTTCTTCCTGGTAATGGACCCGACGTCCCGAGCCGTCAACACCACGGCGATCGACCGGGTGCGTGCCAAGGGTGTTCTGGATGCCCAGGATTATAAGGTCATTGACGAGTTTCTGGCGCAGGCCGTACAGGAATTGGTCAGGACCAGGGACCTGGCGACCATCGCGAAACGCCGGACCGTCATCCTGAGTAGGAAGGGCACGCAGGGCCAGTACGCTCAACAGTTTTCGGAAGCCGCTCACAAGTATATCCAGGCCGGTCTGGAAGAGGCTCAAACCTTGCCGGAAGAACGCAAGACAAGCGTCATGGTCAATCTCCTGATCCTGATCGACGGCCTGGAGGACCCCCGGCTGAACGATCTGGCCATGGAAATGCTCAAAAGTGACAGTATGGTCGTTCGTTATTGGGCGGTCAGTTGCCTGACGAACCCGGCGATGTTGGAGCAGTTGAAGGGGAAGACGGATCCGAACCCCGGTGACGCCCGGATGATTGCCGAGCGGCTCAGCCAGGTCGTTCCGACAAGCAACGCCGAAATCCTGTATCGCATGACACGCTTTGTGGCGAACGTGAACAGCCCGCAGAGCGAACAGCTCCTGCTGCAAATAGCCGACGAACGAATGAAGAGATACGCCGACTGGACGGTGAAATACGAGCTTTACGACATTGCCATCCTTCAACTTCTGGAAAGCAAGATACCCGCAGCGCCGTCGTCGGAACTGGGCGGACTGGCCAGCACTGCCGCACCTCGAAAACCTGAGGTCGCTCGCCGCTTCGCGCAACTGTATTCTTATGCCATCCAGAGGTACGTCAAGGGCAAGAATGCCGGCGTTCTAAGCGACGCGCAGATCAGGCACCTGGTTTCGGTCTTGGTGGACGTTGATGAAAAGTGTGTGAGCCAGCTTCTGGGCCAGCCCCAAACAGCGATGAGGAGGGCCGTCGAGCGAGACAGTACGCAGGCTGTCATGGAGGAGCACGACAGGTTGCTCGGCAGTCAAAGCACCCCCGGCCAACTGCCTACCAGGTTGGGCTTCGATTACGGCACGACCGCCGACGGTGCAAGGCGTACCGCCCCTATCCCCTTATCCGATCCCCCCGCAAGACCAACGACAGAAAATTGACAATTGTTCGTTGACGGGGCATTCTGAGCGCGTTTACCCCACATCATCTCCTTTTTGACACTTGCTCTTTGGGGTGTCCTTCTCGCGGATGACGCGATATCTCCGATTCCTGCCCAGTTCGACGCGCCTGCCCTGATAAACTCAGCCTTTTTCAGGATTCGTTGCCATGTTTGGACATTTTTGTTAGGATACGCCCGTCTTACAGCAGAGTGGCTTTGTTGATGACAAACGACTGACCGGGTTATTGTGAAAGGATCGCAAGATGGCCATAACCGCAAAGCAAGTGTCCGCCTGTCTTGACGAATGTAGAGAACACCTGACGACTGAGCTGCTTCCTTTCTGGCTGGACCGGTGCAAGGACGACGAAAACGGCGGTTTCATCACGCTTTTCGACAAGGACGGGAATGATTCCGGCGAGGACGAGAAGTCCATGCTCGCCCAAGCGCGCACCGTCTATTCCATGGCGTCCGCCCACCGCGCGGGCTATGGTGAAGGCCGGTGCGCCGAATATGCTCGGCACGGCGTTGATTTCCTGATTGATAAGATGTGGGACAACGAGTATGGTGGTTTCTTCTGGATCACCGACCGGGCGGGCAACGTCACCTGCGACAAGAAGATCCTCTATGGCTTGTCGTTCATCATGTATGCCCTTAGCGAGTACACGCTGGCCACGGGGGACCCGCGCGGCGCTGAATACGCCGAGAAGACCTTCGACCAGCTCAAGAAATATGCCGCCGACACGATGTATGGGGGGTACTTCGAGATGTTTGAGCGAAACTGGGACCTGTGCGGCCCCGGCTCTCACGGTGGCGACCGAAAGACCCTCGACGTCCACATGCACCTCATGGAAGCCTTCACCACACTTTACGAGTGTACGGGCCAGTCGATCCACCGAAGGACGCTCGTGGAGGACATCGACTTGCTCCTCAAGCGGATTCTCCATCCCCAGTACGCGACGGGTATCCCGCAATTCACGGTCGATTGGAAAGTCGCGCCGCAGATCAAGTTCGATATCGTCTGGGGCTGGGACCGTTTTTCCGAGGGCGGGCAGAAGGCGCATGCCGAGGACAATACCTCCGCGGGCCATAACGTCGAGTTTGCCTGGCTGCTCGCCCACGCCACGGATATTATGGGCAGCGGCTTCGATGAATACAAAGGAGTCATCAAGAAGGCGATGGACCACGGGCGAGATAACGGCATCGATCCTGAGTTCGGCGGGGTCTACGTGGAAGGCCCTCACTCCGGCGGCGTTTACGATATGGAGAAAGAGTTCTGGCAGCAGGCTGAGGTCATGATCGGTATGTTGGAGGGGTGTCTGCGCTTCGGGCCGGAGGACTACTGGCCCGCGTATGAGAACGTGCACCGTTTCGTTTTCGACAAGATGATCAATCATCCGGTCGGTGAATGGTGGCCGCTGACGACCCGTGAGGGCAAGCCCATCTGGACGCACATGAGCCATTCCTGGAAGGTGAACTACCATACGATCCGCTGCATGGTGCAATGCATCGAACGTCTTAAGAAGCTGCTTGAGGGACTCGAATAACAGAAATTTGCCTATGGACTATCAAGGTCGATACGACATTTTTGATCTCAGCCGAATCAGCACCTATCCGTTAGCTACGCGCTCCAACAAAGTTACGCTCGCCGACCTCGTGCGGGCTGAAGATGTTGATGACCTGGCTGTGAACGTGCCTGAAGGGACTTGCCGCGACGTCGAAGCGGTAGCTCAGGCGGTGGTCGAATCACGGCGAGCCGGCAAACCCGTTGTGCTCTTTACCGGCGCCCACCTGATAAAGAACGGCCTCGGCCCTTTGCTCGCCGACCTTGTGACACGCGGTCTCGTGAGTCTGGTGGCTGGCAACGGCGCCACAGCCATTCACGATTTCGAGTTGGCCCTGATCGGCCAAACCAGCGAAAATGTCCCGGATGCGCTCGGCAAAGGCCGGTTTGGCATGGCCTACGAATTTGCCTACTTCAACGGCGCTCTGTCTCTGGGCGACAAACACCAACTCGGTTGTGGCGAATCTCTCGGCAGAATGATATGTGACGGGAAGTTCAGAGATGAAGTTCTTGCCCTGGTGGCGAGAGAGAATTCAGCGAAACTATTTGCTTATCCTGAGGTTAGCGTTCTTCGGGCTTGCTACGAGAAGAATATCCCATTCACCATCCACGTCGGAATAGGCACAGACGTTATCGACCAGCACCCGTCGTTCGACGGCCGGGCCAAAGGAGGTTGTTCCGGCCGGGACTTTCTCATCTACACCCAGGAAATATCCAAACTGACGGATGGCGGCGTGGTTCTTAACGTCGGAAGCGCCGTGACCGGTCCCGAGGTTTTGCTCAAGGCCGTCTCGATGGCTGCGAATGTGGGCAATGTCCCTAAGAACATCGTCACGGCGGATTTTGATCTGCGGGGCCATGACCGGCGGGCGATGAGCGATGAAGCCGAGCAGGGCTATTATTTCCGCGATCAGAAAAGCGTGGTGACGCGAATCCCACAGGCCTTTTCGGGAAGAGGCTATTACGTACAGGGCAATCAGAAACAGACCTTTCCTTTGCTCTATAAGAAGATCATGGAACAGTTCAAGGGCGCTAAATGAAAGTACAACGCATTGAGGAGATTCTGGCTCGAATTGAGAACGTCCGGGTAGCCGTCTACGGCGATTTCTGCATTGATGCTTACTGGCTACTCGATCCGCGCGGCTCGGAGGTGTCGGTCGAGACCGGCCTGCAGGCCCGGGCGGTTCGAAGGCATTACTATTCGCTCGGTGGGGCGTCCAACGTGGTGGCGAATCTGGCCGCTCTCAAACCGGCGGCGATTCAAGTGATCGGTGCTATCGGCGATGACGTCTTTGGTAGAGAGTTGACCCGCCAATTCAGCGATCTGGGCGTGGATACGACGTGGCTGGTCGTTCAGAAGGAGAAATTCGACACGGTCGCGTTCGGAAAGCCATACCTTGAGGACAAAGAGCAGCCGCGGATGGACTTCGGCTTTTTCAACGTCCGATCTGAGGTGACCGACCGGACCTTGCTGGAGGGTATTAAGAAGGCTTTACAGACGGCTGATGTGTTGATTGCGAATCAGCAGGTTCCCGGCTCGATCACGAATGAATCCTTTATCGACCGGGCCAACGATCTGTTCCAGGAATTCGACGACAAGATCGTTCTGTTGGATTCGCGTCATTTCGGCCACAAGTTCAAATGTATCTATCGCAAGACGAATGATTTGGAAGCGGCGAGTCTGAACAACGTCGAGGTCGGGCTGGACGACGTCCTCGCGTTAGCCGACGTGGAGCAGTATGCGAAGAACCTTTACGCGCAGTTTCAAAAGCCGGTATTTCTGACACGCGGCGCACGCGGTATCTTGACGGTCGATTCGGACGGGCTTCACGAGATTTCCGGAATTCAGCTTTTGAAGAAGCTCGATATTGTTGGGGCGGGTGATACTGTGACGGGCGCCTTGGCCTTGTGCCTGGGCGCGGGTGTCGGGCCGGCCGAGGCTGCCGAGTTCGCCAATCTTGCCGCGGGGGTCACCGTGCAAAAACTGTTCCAGACAGGCACGGCCTCCGGCCCCGAGATTCTCGAAATCGGACAGGACACGGATTATATCTATCAGCCCGAACTTGCTTCGGATCAGCGGAAAGCTCGCTATCTGGAGGGGACGGAAATCGAGCTCTGCTGTCCGTCGATACCCGTGGGGCAAATGAAGCATGCCCTCTTCGATCACGATGGGACTATAAGCACGTTGAGGCAAGGCTGGGAGCAGATCATGGCGCCCGTGATGATTAAGGCCATTCTCGGCGATCACTACGAAACGGCGGACGCGACTTTTTACCAGAAGGTCCGCGATCATGTTCTCGACTACATCGACAAGTCCACTGGTATCCAGACCATCGTTCAGATGGAGGCCCTGGTTGAGATGGTCGCGGAGTTCGGTCTCGTTCCCCGTGAGAAGATCCTCGACAAGTCTGGTTATAAGGAAATTTACAACGAAGTTCTGATGGAGCAAGTCAACAAACGAATCGACAAATTCAAACGAGGTGAGCTCGACATCAATGACTACACGATCAAAGGCTCGCTCGAATTTGCCAAGGCCCTGAGGGACAAGGGCGTCAAGCTTTACCTCGCCAGTGGGACCGACCGCGAGGACGTGACTGCTGAATCGGCGGCGCTCGGCTACGCGGATCTTTTCGACGGCGGCATTTACGGAAGCGTCGGCGATATCAAGAAGTATTCCAAGAAGATGGTGATCGAGCAGATCATGGCGGAAAACAAACTGCAAGGTCCGGAACTCGTGGTTTTCGGTGACGGCCCCGTCGAGCTGCGAGAATGTATCAAACGCGAAGGTATCGCCATCGGCGTGGCGAGTGACGAAGTCCGTCGCCACGGTCTGAACGCCGAAAAACGCACGCGGCTGATCAAAGCCGGCGCGCACGTCATCATCCCCGACTTCTCACAAAGAAACGAACTCATGAAATTCTTGTTTGTGGAATGATCGATTAGAGTCTGTCACACGAGGTTACCAGATGCCGATCTTCGAATACAAGTGCAACGAATGTGGACATATAATGGAGTTCCTGGAGAAGACCAGGACTTCGCGAAAACATACGTGCGAAAAATGCCAGAGTTCCGATTTGCAGAAACTCCTCTCAGGGTTTGCCGTAGGCCAGAGTAAGTCATCGAGCCAACTCTGCGATTCCTGTCCCAGCGGTCCGTGCGCCGGTGACATGTGTCAAACGGGCGCCTGTCCCCACAGTTTGTGACGTTCAAGTCGGCAAGCTTTTATGGCGAAGGCTGACTCCGTGTGCGATCGTCGGTCACGTCGGAGGGCGCGGCAGGCTCGTTGGGATCGGTCTGCTCGGAGGCGGCGTTTTGAGTCTTTGGCTCATGCGGGATCAGGAGCTGGTCGATAGCCTCCTCACTCGCGACCTTCCGGTCCGGCGACGACACGACGAAGCTCACCAAATCACACCACCAGGCGATATAGGATATGTTCGCCTGTTGGGACCGCCTGTTGAAACCCGTCGCGCTCGCGAAGGAGTTTCGTGAAATCGGCGTGGCGGCGACGATCAGGCCGATGAAACTGAAGAGGAGAAAGCCGGTGAGGAATCCCAGGACGCCCGCGAAGAGAAGATCGAATACCTTGGGAAGCGAGACCTTGAATTGGCCCGTAAAGAACACATAGGTAATTCCCTGCAGCACGAGGAACGTCCCCCCGGCAGTGACGGCCAGCGCCCGCGCATTGGCATAAGACGTTTCGCCCGCTGAGGGCACGAGGTCCAGAATCACCGGAGCGAGGAAGATGGCAACGTAGATCGATATGACCAGGTTAAATAGGAGGGCCCACGTTTCGTAAAAGCCCATCTTGACGGCAAGCCAAGTGAACAGCCCGCCGACGAATATTCCCGCCCAAAACATCATTGATTTACCCCACGACCCCTTTCAACTCTTCGAGACTTGTGGTTCCCAACGCGACTCTTTTCAATCCTTCCTTCCGCAAGTTGACTCGGTCCTTCTTCTGTCCCTTATCTTTCAATTGGTCGAAGAACGTCGTGCGGCCAGCCATGTCGGTCTTCAGCCGGCCCGTGACGTCCATAAGATCGAAAATCGCCGTTCGTCCGAAATAGCCCGTGCCGTCACAGTATCGACAGCCCACGGGTTCGCACACGCCATGATGGTCTATGCCCCTTTTTTGAAACTCACCTATGAGGTCCTCCCTGAGCCGGGCCGGTCTCTTGCAGCGGTTGCAGAGGGTGCGGAACAATCGCTGGGAAACCAGAAGGCTCAGTCCCGACGACATCAGAAGCGGTGAGATGCCCAGGTCCAATAGCCTGACCAGCGCCGTCGCGTTGCTGTGGCAATGAATAGTGGCAAAGACGAGATGACCGGTCTGCGATGCGCGCAGGGCGATCTCCGCCGTTTCCTCATCGCGTATTTCGCCCACGCAGATCACGTCGGGGTCCTGCCTCAGAACGCTCCGCAAGGCCTTGGCGAAGGTAATACCAGCCTTTGGGTTGATTTCGATCTGGCTGGCCTGCGGCAGGAGGGCCTCGACCGGGTCTTCGACGGTGATCACGTTGTGTGTGAATCGGTCGATCTGATTGAGCATGGCGTACATAGTGGTGGTCTTGCCGCTGCCGGTGGGGCCGCATACGAGCACCATGCCCGCCGGCTGGCTCGTGGCGCGTTTGACCGTCGGATATTGCTTCTTTGTCAATCCGATGTCGAGCAGCGTGTGTTTTCCGGCATCTTGGTTGAGTATCCGTATGGACAGCTTTTCGCCGTTGAGGACCCCGGCGCTCGCGACTCGAAAGGAGGCGGTCGCCTTATCCGTTTTGGCGGCAAATGCGCCGTCCTGGGGCCGTCGTTTTTCCGAGATGTCCATGCTCGACACGGCTTTGATGCTGTTGACGATGGCCTTGCAGGTTTCGGCTTCGAGCGTCTGCACAGTCTTGAGCGTGCCATCGACGCGCAGGCGGATAGTATACTGAGAGTCGGCGACGGGATCGACTAGAATATCGCTGGCCCGTTGTGCGAGGGCATTGGCAATGACTTCTTCAGTCAGATCGAGAACGTGCTTTTCTTGTCGTTTCCCATCACCGTGGCCGTAGATCTCATTGATGCTTCTGCCCGACGAATCCAACAGCCTTATCGCAGAGTTTGGCCTGCGGCGCACGGCCCCGGAGGTGCGGATCCTGCCGAAGGCTCTCCTTGTCTGTTGTCTCAAGGATTCGAGAAAGCTGCGGCCGTCCCCGCAGGACTTCCTTGCAGTGTCTATGATCACCAGCAGAAGACAGAGTATCGGTCCCGCGAGAAAGTTGACCACGTACACTGCTGACTTGTATTTCTTAGGCACCAGCGGGCTGAACTGGACTTGCTGGATGAAATACAGGCCGGAGTATACCCAAAGCACGAGGCAGAGGAGCTTGATCGGATTGAAAGGTAGTGACGCGACGGATGCAAGCGAGCAATGCTCCGGCGGTGAGAGACAGAGTGAATACGGCGAGAAAATCAAAATACCATCCAATATTTGCATACGATTTCTCTTTCAGCAAATACGGACACCAATATGATCGCACATCAGGAGCATACCATATTTCGCGGATGTTGACAAGACAAAAGGCCTTTTGTCAGCACGGGATAGGTGGCTTTGTCAAATCGGCGAGGCGATGACCGCGGGGGCCGGCGGTTGGAGGTGTGAACGGTCGCCGCAACGGGATCAGACTATAGGTCTTCCAGCTCGGCAAGGAAGGAATCGTCGGCGTCCGCGTCCAGCCCTGGGAAACTGCCGGACGGCTCGTCTGCGGGACTGGCGGGTGCGGCTTGCTTTTTCGCCGCAGGTTTGGATTTGGCCTTCTGCGGCGGTTTGACCTCTTCGGGCTTGCCATCGATCTGGAGCAGGAAGGTCAGCGGGCCGATCGTGATGTAGTCGCCGGCCTGGATGGTGGCCTCGCTGATGCGTTTACCGTTGAGAAAAGTGCCGCCGCGCGAGTCAAGATCACGAATCTTCACCGACTCGTTGTTGAGGCTGAGCTGGCAGTGCCTCCTGGAGACGATCTGGAGGGGGACACATAAGTCGCAGTCGTGACGTCGCCCGATAACGGTGAAATTGCCTGGCAAGGAAAAAGCTTGTTGTGAGCCGTCTCTTTTGAACAATATCAAATTCGCGTTCATCCGGCTTCCTCCTTATCAATTCGCTGCGTCACCAATATATTCATTATACAGGGAAAACCGTGAAGAGGCAAGAGAAAACGGGCAATAAATAATGTTGACAGGCCGAATACAGCGGAGTAAATGTATCTAGGCCGTATTGTATGGGGCGGTCGAGATAAAGTAGTTTGGCAATGCCGGATAGAGATATGGTGAAAATTACGCTGCCCGACGGCGGCATACTGGAAGTGAATGATGGGACCACGGCGGGGCAATTGGCCGAACAGATAGGTCCGGGCCTTGCCAGAGCCGCTGTGGCGGCCAAGATGGACGGCCGAGTGGTTGATTTGTCCACTCCCCTTAATGGGGATGTTTCGGTTCAGATCATCACCGCCAAGGACCCCGAAGGCCTCGAGGTGATGCGGCATAGCTGCGCGCACGTCATGGCCGAGGCGATTTGCAGTATTTGGCCGGATACGAAGTTGGTTTATGGTCCGACCGTCGAAGACGGGTTTTACTATGACGTCGATCTCGACGAGCCGATCCGACCCACCGACTTCGAGCGGATCGAAGGGAAGATGGCCGAGATCATCAAAGCGAACAGGCCGTTCGTTCGCAAGGAAATGAGCCGAGCCGAGGCGCTGAAGAAGCTGACGGGCGACAAATACAAAACCGACAATATCGAGCGGTCCGGCAGTGACGTTATCACGTTCTATTCCCACGGAGACGGCTTCGAGGATTTGTGCCGAGGTCCCCATGTGCCCAGCACGGGCAAGGTCGGAAGCTGTAAGGTCATGTCCGTGGCGGGCGCCTATTGGCACGGCGATCCGACACAGAAGATGCTCCAGCGCGTCTACGGCACCGCCTGGCCGACGCAAAAGGACCTCGATGATTACCTGCGCAGGCTGGAGGAGGCCAAAGCGCGAGACCACCGCGTCCTGGGCAGGCAGCTCGATCTGTTCAGTTTCAGCGAGGCCGGCCCCGGCTTCGCGTTCATCCACGCCAAGGGGATGGTGATCTGGAACGCGATCGTGGACTTCTGGCGCGGCGTGCACAGGCGGTACGAGTACGAGGAAATCCGCACGCCTATCATTCTCAACGAGGAGCTTTGGCACAAGAGCGGCCACTGGGACAACTACAAGGAGAATATGTACTTCACCGACGTGGATGAGGTGGGCTATGCAATCAAGCCGATGAATTGCCCCGGCGGATGTCTGGTCTACAAGACCCGGCAGCATTCGTACCGCGAGTTTCCGATGCGTGTCGCCGAGCTGGGCCTGGTACACCGCCATGAAGCCAGCGGCGTGATGCACGGCCTCTTTCGCGTCCGCCAGTTTACTCAGGACGACGCGCATATCTTCTGCACGCCCGAGCAGATAAAGTCCGAGATTGTAGGGGTCATCGACTTGACTTTCGAGATCTACCGGGCCTTCGGCTTCGAGGATTTTCACATCGAACTATCCACCAAGCCTGAGAAGCACATCGGCTCGGATGAAATTTGGGACGTCGCTACGAACGCGCTCAAGGACGCCTTGGCGTACAAGGGTATCGAATATAAGATCAACGAGGGAGACGGGGCGTTCTATGGGCCGAAGATCGACTTCCACATCAAGGATTGCTTGAAACGATCGTGGCAATTGGGGACCATCCAATTGGATTTCTCGATGCCCGAGCGTTTCGGGCTGGTCTACACGGACAAGGACAATACCGAGAAAACGCCCGTGATGATTCACAGGGCGGTTCTGGGTTCTTTCGAGCGTTTTATCGGAATTCTCATCGAGCACTACGCCGCCAATTTCCCGCTGTGGCTCTCGCCGCAGCAGGTGAGAATCCTGCCGATCAGCGAGAAGAGCAATAACTACGCGGAAAAGACCAGGGCCGTGCTCAAGGAGGCTGGGCTGCGCTGCAGTTGCGATTGTTCGGACGAGAAGATAGCCGCCAAGATCGCCAAGGCCCATCAGGAGAAGACTCCGTACATGCTGGTGGTCGGTCCCAAGGAGGTTCAGTCCGATAGTGTCAACGTGCGGAGGCGGGGGAGCAAGGAGAGCAAAGCGATGGGAATTGCCGAGTTTTTGGCAATAGCGAAGCAGGAAATTGCCGACAAGAAAATTGACTTGGCGTTCTGAGATACGAGGCTTATACTGTGACGTATCGCAGTAGCAGGGAACGACCCTGCAAAGATTTATTGTCTTCTTAGAAAGGAAGGTGGCGCGCTATTAGCAAACAAGGCTTAAGGGTAAACGGAGGCATTCAGGCAAGAATAGTCCGCCTGATCGACAGCGAGAATAACCAGGTTGGGGTGGTGGACACGAGTGAGGCGCTGGCCAAGGCGCGTGAGGCCGAGTTGGATCTGGTGGAGGTGGCCCCGACGAGTGACCCGCCGGTTTGCCGGATCATGGATTACGGCAAGTGGCTGTACGAGCAGAAGCGTAAGACTCGTGAGGCGCACAAAAAGCACCTGCATCACGCCGCCACGCTAAAGGAGATCCGGCTCCGGCCCGAGACGGACAAACGCGATCTGGATATCAAGCTCAAACACGGACGGGAATTCCTGGAAAAGGGCCATAAGGTACAGTTCACGATGTTTTTCCGCGGGCGTCAGATGTTGCACCGAGATCAAGGGTACGAAGTGCTTGGTCAGATCACCGAAGCGTTGCAGGACTTGTCAAAGATCGAGCGGGCACCGAGAATGGCCCACAGGCGCATGACCCTGCTGCTCGTGCCCAAATAACAATCCCCGACGCCGAGTATCGAGGGACTCCCGCACGTCCAGTGCCGATTCGCAGATTCCCCGTCATGTGTGCCCGAGATTCGAGCAGGCATAAGTCTCTGCCCAGAATGGTGCCATAGGCGCGGCCGGAGGCGGAAAATCCTCTTCGCTCGGCACAACAAGAGATGTGAAATAGCATTCTCACGCGCGTCATACGGGTTTTTCTAAGTTTTTTGGTCGACTAGCGGGTTATTGTGTTGACCGGTGACGGCAAATCGCGTAGAAATACAGGCTCGCGTGTTCCTGCGGTATGGCGGAGTTCGCGGTGAAGGGTTCTTTGGTGCAATATCCCGAACGCAGATTTTAAGGAAAGTAGCAGATGCCAAAACAGAAGACCCACAAGGGTTTGAACAAGAGGGTCAAGATAACCGCTACGGGGAAGGTCAAGCACAAACGCACGGGCGCTGGACACCTGATGAGCGGCAAAGACGCCAAACAACGCCGGCGCGTGACCAGTTCGGCCGTTATGAGGAGCGCGATGGCAAGAACGGCCAAGATCAAGTTGTGCGACTAAACCTTCGGAGGTCTGGATAGGAATCAGGGTAGGGTAGTCGAACGCAATCAGGCGCGGAATTATTTGATGCAGCTTGCTTCTCGGCTTGGGTCATCTCCCATTCAGCTGCCGCCAGCAAGCTTGAAGAACGACGGAATTTCAAGGGAAAGCTGACATGCCAAGAGTAAGAAAAGGTGCCGCACGGCACCAGGCGAAGAAACGAATCCTCAAAGCGGTCCGGGGCTATCGCGGTGCCACGGGCAAGCAATACCGCCTTGCCAAAGAAGCCCGTGTTCGCGCGGGCGTCAATGCGATGACGGACCGAAGACGCCGAAAGCGCGATTTCCGCGGCCTGTGGATTGCTCGACTGAGCGCCGCCTGTCGGCAGAGAGGTATACGCTACAGCCAGTTCATCAATGGCTGTAAGAAGGCTAATATCATTCTGAACCGGAAGATGCTGAGCGAGATCGCCATCGATGATCCCAAGGCATTCGACGCCATCGTCGCGGCCGCGGGAGTCGTGGCGGAACCGTAGTCTGGCACTTTCTCCAACCGTGACGACGACATACAGCACACGAGAAAATGCTTGAGCAATTTGAACAAATCGGCAGAGATGCGCTGGCTGAGTTGGGGAGGGTCGACGACCTGGCGGCCCTGGAAGAGTTCCGCATCAAGTATCTTGCTCGGAAGGGACAGATCACCCAACTGTTGAGCGGGATCGGCAAACTCCCCGCTGATCAAAAGCGACAGGCCGGACAGCTCGCAAACCGCATTAAGAAAGAGGTCACGGGCGCGTTTGAAGAGCTCAAAGAGACACTGGAGGCGCGGAAAGAGTCTGCGTCGCATGAGTTGATTGACGTGACGTTGCCGGGCATAGCGGGACGAATCGGCAAGCCACACGTGATTACGCAGACGCTCAACGAGCTGCTTGAAATATTCGGGCGCATGGGATTCGGCGTGGCGTACGGGCCGGAGGTCGAGGACGAATGGCACAACTTCATCGCACTCAATATTGGGCCTGAGCATCCGGCCCGCGACCCTTCGGACAACTTTTACATCGAC
>JARRQQ010000021.1:0-3768 GCA_037381725.1 Sedimentisphaerales bacterium | reverse complement strand
TCGTCGCGCCGGGCCGGGTCTACCGCCCGGACACCGTCGATGCGACGCACATGTACATGTTTCACCAGCTTGAGGCCCTGGTCGTCGACGAGGGCGTCAGCATGGTGGACATGAAGACCACTATCGAGCAATTCATCCACACCTTCTTTGGTCCGGAGACGAATTGGCGGTTCCGGCCGAGCTTTTTTCCGTTCACCGAGCCCAGCGCCGAGGTCGATTTGCTCCTGAAGGACAAGAGCGGCAACGAAAGCTGGGTCGAGATGGGCGGTTGCGGCATGGTAGACCCGAACGTCTTCGATGCCATCGGCATCGACAGCGAAAGATACACCGGCTGGGCCTTTGGCTTCGGCATCGAGCGTCTCGCCATGCGAAAGTATGGCATCACCGACATCCGCCTGCTCTTCGAGAACGATCTGCGCTTCCTCGAACAGTTCTAAGGTAGTCGGATGCCAACTATTGACTTGGGTCGGGTGGGAACGGACTTATGCGAGAAGTCATCCCAACGGTCGCCTCCGAGCCACAACTACATGCGAAGGACATGCTGATCCAGTGGGAAATCCAAAAAGTCTGGTTCAGACGCACAATCGATACACCGACGTAATGCACGGGTCTTGTGCGACGGGTGGTCCTATTTGACCGAATCGTCCTCGGACAGGCCGAGTTTTTTGTAGAGGTTGCGTCGGCCGGCTTTGTCGCCTTTGATGGTGGCCTGGGCGTACTCGGCCACCTCTTTGGCCTTGCCCCGAGGGACGACAATAACGCCGTCCCCGTCGGCGACGATGACGTCACCCGGCTCGACGAGAACGCCTCCACAGACGATAGGGCGGTTGACCGACTCGATTGCGTTTCGGCCAGGACGGATGCCGCGAGAGACGTGGCGCAGGTACAGGGGCACCTTTTCCGTGGCGACCTCGTCCGTATCACGGGCGCCGGCATTTGTGACCACACCCACGCAGCCTCGTAACCTCCAGCCCATAATGTTGTTCGAGCCGATCGTCCCCACGTCGGAGTTGGGGGCGTCGTCGATGATCAGGGCGGTGCCCTTGCGGATCAGCGGCACGAAAGGCTCAGGCGTCACTTGGCTGTACGTCTTACCCACCCAGGCGTCAAATGCCTTGGTTTCCATCGCTGGGGCCGGCGGCTTGTTGGTCGGGACGTAGCGGGCGGTCACTGCGATGCCGATGAAGCGGTGAGCGTAGTGCGTCGTGTCCTTCCATGAAGGGTGGATTTCCGGCGACATCAGGCCCGTATTGTTCAAGCCCACCTTGTCCATTCCATCGGAGACGTCGGAGACTCGCAGACCCTCGAAGAGCTTGAGAATTTGCTCGTCCTCTTGAGCACTGTAAACCTTTGTAGGGATGAAATTCTTGCCGGCCCTCAATGTTTCGGCGTCGGAGGCGGCATTCTGGCCGGCTTCCGCCGCAACGGGGTCAGCCGCCATGAACGACAAGAGAAAAGCCGACATCCCGGCTAAGACGAATACAGTTGCCACGATTTTGGTTCTGTGGTTGGCTCTTTGCATAGTCTGTCTCCTTGCGATCAGATCCGTTCCGGATAGTATAGACTCTTCAGATTCTTGTGCAAGAGCAAAAACGGAAGTTCTTGATCGTCTCAGCAGCCTTGGGTATGCTGGAGCAGAAGGGCCGTCGAATCGACATGAGATCAAGGCGATGATCAAAATCACACGGGACATATCGGTCGGTGAGGATGAGCTGGTCTTCAAGACCTCGCGAAGCAGCGGTCCGGGCGGGCAGAACGTCAACAAGGTCAGCACCCGCGTGACATTGCTTTTTAACGTGACGGATTGTAAAAGTCTTTCCGAAGTGCAGAAGCAGCGGATACTATCCCGGCTCGCGGGACGGGCGGATAAACGCGGCGTGCTGAGAGTCGTCTGCCAGAGACACCGGACCCAGAAGGCCAATCGCCGGGCTGCAGTCGAGCGGCTGCAGCAATTGCTGGCTGACGCCCTGAAACGACGTGCGGTGAGGAAGGCGACCAAAGTACCGTACGCCGTCGACCAGCGTCGTTTGGATCGGAAGAAGCAACGAGGCATGTTGAAACGACAAAGGGCGCAAAGGAACCTAAGAGAGGATTTTGCGGATTAGGGCTACCCCGATCCGGCGAATTTCATCGGCGTTTGCGGCCGCGAGCCACGAGGAAGGTCACGACTACCGCTATGATGAGAATGATTAAAACTTCACCTTGGCCGAACATTACGCACAGCATAACAAATCTGTCTCCCGGATGACTTGGCCTGCGTTCGGCCAAATGCTGCCTATCAACGTCTTGGTTGGAAAGTCTACATCTAATCAGGGGTCAGTGCAAGCGAATAGTGGGCAGGGCGGCTTTTGCCGTGAGTCCGAGAAAAAACTGGCGGCGCGAGACTTTTTTTCTTAGATTAAAGCTTTATCGTATAACGTCATATAAATAGTAAGGGCTTCGAGCCTATTGGGCGGAATTTAGATGCCGGATGATGAGCGTCTAATCGCGCAACTCAAGCGTGGGGATAAAGAAGCCCTGCGTCAGATATACGTAGAGTATAAGGATAATCTGATGACGGTCGCGACGTCTCTATTGCACGACACAGGTGCCGCCGAGGACGTTTTGCACGACGTTTTTGTTTCTTTCGCGGGTAGTGTGCACCGTCTCCGGCTTCGAGGTAGTCTGCGCAACTATTTGATCGCGAGTGTTGTCAACCGTATCCGGGACCAGTTCCGCAAGAAGAAATATCACATGGTTGAGCTTGACCAGGCCGGCCGGGTGCCCGCCGACGCCGTTGCTCCCGAGCGGTCGGCTGTGCTAAATGAAGAGTCCAGGCGGCTGACCGAGGCGTTGGCCCGGCTGCCGTTCGAGCAGCGTGTCACCATTGTCCTGCACCTGAATGGACGAATGAAATTCAAGGAGATCGCCCAAATGCAGGGTATTCCGATCAGCACGGTTCAAGGGCGATACCGCTATGGTCTCGATAAGCTCAGGACGATCTTGAAGGAGAGATGAAAGATATGGAGCCTGCGGACAGTTTGGAACGTGCCATTGAGCGCTTGCACGTAACGACCCGGGCCGAGACGGACCGGCGTATCCTCGACGATGCTTTTGCTGCGCTTATGAAGCCCGCGTCGAAGGAACAAGCCGGAACAACCGATTGGGGAAGACCCACGATACGACGGATAGCCATCCCGGTTGCCGTCGCGGCGGCCGTTCTGCTCGCTTTCATTTTCTTCTTCGAGGCGTCTTCACAGAGAGCTGTGACTCTCGGACAGATTCAAACCGCCTTGGCCAAAGCGGACAACATCTGCATCTCGACGTACCGAGCGGGAGAGGCCGAGCCGTTCCGTCAAGTCTGGGCGTCGAAGCCTCTGGGCGTCAAGCTCTTCAAGGTCGGGAGAGGAAATCAGGCTCAATTTACTCTCTGGGACGTGTCAAATGGAGCGAAGAAGACAAAATATGCTTCTTCCATGTACATTCAGACGGAAGCGATTTCTCAATCAATGGTAGCCGAGCTTGAGAAGTCGCAAGCCGAGTCTTTTGGTTTGCTTCCTTTCTCCGATGCGAACGATGTTCCTGATGATGCCCAATGGAGCCATTTGGAGGACCGCCAGGTGGCCGCTGCCGTACCTGGCGCGGACGTGTACGATCTGACCTGGGTTCCCAAGGCCGCGCCGGCCGAGTCAGGTATGCATAGGCTGTGCAGGTTGTTCGTCGACGCCCGCACGCGCCTGCCCGAAAGGGCGGAATGGTACACTAAGACGACGCCCGAGGACGAATATG
>JARRQQ010000020.1:0-16551 GCA_037381725.1 Sedimentisphaerales bacterium | reverse complement strand
AATGTCTGGCGGTTTATCACGAGGCCGTAAGAACGGCCCCGATGTACATGATGGCCGGCGGGGGATGACCAACGCCGGTGAGGACTGCAATGAAAATGAGAGATTCTGACGCTGTGGAGGCAAAAAAGGAGTTAGTTGATGAGAATTGCAATACTAACATGGGAATCGCTTCATTCCGCCGCCGTCGGGGGGGTGGCGGCGCATACCAGTGAGTTGTCCGCGGCCCTGGCGGAGAAAGGACATCATGTCCACTTGTTTACCCGACGTATGCCCAATCAGCCGGTGCACGACCTGATCGACGGCGTCCACTACCATCGGTGCTTGTACGGGTGGCATCCGGACTTTGTCGAGGAGGTCAACAACATGTGCCGGGCGATGGTGGATCGTTTCTTGGAAGTCGAAGACCTGGTTGGACGTTTCGATATTGTCCACGCCCATGACTGGCTCTGTGCGAACGCAATGATTTGGATCAAGCAGGCGCGCCAGCACAAGTGCGTCCTGACCATGCACTCAACCGAATACGGCCGGTGCGGCAACGCATTCGCCAACGGCCGCTCGGTGCGCGTTAGAGACCAGGAACGAGCGGGAACTTACTGGGCCGATAGAATCATCGCCGTTTCGCAAATGACGAAGGATGAGGTGGCATGGCTGTACGAGGTGCCCCAAACAAAGATTGATGTAATCAATAACGGGGTGCACTGGGAGCGTTTTGACGTTGACGTCGATCCGGGACAGGAAAAACGAAAGTACGAGATCGGCCCACTTGACCCGACGGTACTCTTTTGCGGGCGACTCGTATGGCAGAAAGGTGCGGACATCCTAGTCGAGGCCATCCCGCAGATCTTGCGCAAGTACGGAAGCGCCAAGTTCATCTTTGCCGGCGATGGCGACCAGCGAGGGTTTCTGGAGGCCAGGACCAGGCAACTCGGAGTCGCTCATGCGGTCCGATTTGTCGGTTTCACCAACGGCTCGACCCTGGTCAAGCTCTTCAAGCTGTGCGAGGTAGTGTGTGTACCCAGCCGGAATGAACCCTTTGGGATCGTTGTGCTGGAGGGCTGGAGCGCCGGAAAGCCGGTCGTCGCCACCGAAACGGGCGGGCCGAAGGAGTACGTGGACCATGAGGTGACGGGACTGAAGATATTTCCTCGGGTCGATTCGGTCTTTTGGGGCATTGACCGCATCTTCTCAAATTTCGACCGGGCGCGATGGATGGGCAACAACGGACGAAAGGTGCTCGAAAAGTGTTTTAGCTGGAGCAAAATATCCGCCCGGACGGTTGAGACATATGAGCAGCTTTGTCCGCAACCTCACGGCGAACCGGCCGAACGGGAACCGGTGGTCGCGAGCGAGGCGGTTCCCGCTCGGAGGTTGGAAATTGTGGCCGTGCCGGTCCAGCCGCAAGAGCCGCGCACATCCGTCAGGCTGGAAGCCAAGTTGATGATTCCCGAGAACGCCATAGATGAAGAGACCTGCACGACTTTTGAGTCGCTGAAGACCTACTTGAACGCATACGGGTTCAGGACAACGCAACGTGACCACCATCTGAGAATCAAGGGCGACTGGGAAGACGTGACCGCGGCGCTGGCCGAAGCCCGTAGGGAAATTCTTTCCAAGGCAAGAAAGCAACGCTCAGAAGAGCGAGCCGGCTTAAGGAGCACAGGATGGCGATAGGCAGTTTTTGTCTAGTGCTGCATGGGCACATGCCGTACGTTTTGCACCACGGGGTATGGCCGCATGGGGAAGATTGGCTCTACGAGGCGGCGGCGGAGACCTATCTGCCTCTGCTGTCGATGATCGATGAGTGCAACTATCTTAATGGAAACCCCCGCCTGACGATCGGTCTGACGCCCGTGCTTCTGGAGCAGCTTGCTCACGACCGTTTCAAGAAGGGTTTTGAGGCTTATCTTCGCAACCGTGCCGAGCAGGCCGCCACCGACCGGCGATACTTCGAGCAAGAAACCCAGCCCCACCTATCTTGGCTTGCCGAGCGGTGGGAGACGTTTTATCAAGACCTATCCAGTCAGTTCATTCGGATAAGTCGTGATATACCTGCCGCCTTCGAGAAATCGTCGCGGACAGGGGCGGTCGATCTGCTAACTTCCGCCGCGACACACGGCTACATGCCCCTCTTGCTGGAGGACTCGTCGATTCGGGCGCAGGTTCGCGCGGGGCTGAACAGCTCGGAGCGAATCCTCGGGCTCCGACCCAAAGGCATCTGGCTTCCGGAAGGCGCCTATCGACCCGCCGGCCGCTGGACGCCGGCGACGGAATGGGGCGATCCCGACTGGCGAAGGGGCGTCGATGAGCTTGTCTCTGAGGAGGGCTTGTCGTACTTCTTTGTGGACGACCACATGGTTATGAACGCTGGCGGCAACGACCGGCCCAGTGTGCACCAGCCGGTATGGGTCGATGGCAACGGCGGCAGAGCACCCCAGATGGCCGCTTTCGCCAGGGATCCCTACATCTGCAAACAGGTCTGGTGCGGCTTCGTGGGCTATCCCGCCGATGGGGTCTATCTGGAATTCCACAAACGGCACGGCCCGCGGCGTGGACTTCGATACTGGAAAGTCACCGACTCTAAAAGCGATCTGGGCCAAAAAGATCTTTATTACCCAGACGACGTGCCGGGCAGAATCTACCAGCAGGCCCAACATTTTTGCGGTGAGGTCAAGCGCCGGCTTTACGACTACAATCGACAGACGGGCAAATCCGGTGTCGTAGTGGCCTGCTTCGACGCCGAGCTTTTCGGGCACTGGTGGTTCGAGGGCCCCACCTTCTTGCGAGACGTCCTTTTGACCTTAGGCGCCGACCCTGATGTGGAGTTGCGAACAGCCGGAAACTACCTGAGTTCCTTCAGGCCGGAGAAATCGGTTCATCTTCCCGCCGGTTCCTGGGGCGAGGGAGGGGACCATCGCGTCTGGGCGTGCGAGCTAGTCAAGTGGCTGTGGGACATTGAATATCGCTGCGAGACGTTATTCGGAAAGCTGACGTACCATCTGCCTTGGCGTCAGAAACCGGAGCTGCGCAGAATTCTCGAAAAGGCGGGACGGGAGTTGTTACTGCTCCAAGCAAGCGACTGGCCCTTCGTCATCACTCGCAGACAGGCCCCGGATTACGGAATACAGAGATTCGTCCAGCACGTAGCCCGTTTTGAACTGTTCACGGAGATGGCCGAGCGTCTCGCCGAGGACCCGCGTTATCTGGCTGGACTCGATCCGGTCCAGAAGGTTCAGATACAAGAGGCGGATATGCGGGACGTCATCTTTCAGGATATCGACCTTAATTGGTGGAATTGTTAGAGCGAGATACGCCGATGAGGATAGCCTTCTATGCTTGGGAAAGCCTGCACTCCATTCCCGTGGGCGGAGTTGCGGTGCACGTGACCGAGTTAGCGGCGGCGCTACAGCGGCGGGGCCACGAGATCCACGTATTCACCCGCCTGGGCGAGGGGCAATCCACCTATCAATGGATAGACGGTGTCCATTATCATCGTTGCCCTATCGACTTACATCCGGACTTCGTGACCGAGATGAACAACATGTGCAACAGCTTCGCCTATTTCACGAAGCAGACCGAGAGCTTCCAGGGCACTCACTTCGACGTCGTGCACGGCCACGACTGGCTCTGTGCCAAGGGAATCGTCCAGTTGAAGAACAATTACGGACGACGCGCGCTCTTGACGATCCATTCCACCGAATACGGTCGGTGCGGGAACCACCATTTCAACGGGCAGTCGGACCGCGTCCGCGCCGTGGAAGCTGAAGGCATCTATTGCGCGGACCGCGTCATCGCCGTCTCGGGAGCACTGTCTGATGAAGTCAAGCGTCAGTATAGCGTGCCCGATTGGAAGCTGCGCTGTGTCCGCAACGGCATCAACTGCTCGCGCTTCGACGGCTACATCGACCCGGCTGTATGCCGGGCCAGCTACGGCATCGGACCAATGGACCCGATGGTTCTTTTTGTCGGTCGGCTGACCATTCAAAAAGGACCCGATCTGCTACTGGAAGCCGTGCCGGGCGTGTTGGCTCAGTATCCGCACGCCAAAGTCGTCTTCGTCGGAGACGGCTACATGCGCGGCGACCTCGAGCGACGGGCCAACGAGTTGGGCGTGCGTCACGCGGTACGGTTTCTGGGCAATATGTCCGCCAACAGTGACCTGACAAATCTGTATAAGAGCACGGACGTGGTCTGCGTGCCTAGCCGAAATGAGCCGTTCGGAATCGTTGTGCTGGAGGCCTGGGCGGCGGGCAAGCCCGTCGTGGTCACGCGAAACGGGGGTCCCGCCGAAGTCGTCGTTCACAATCAGGAGGGCTTCGTTGCCCACGACAACTGTGGCTCGATATGTTGGGCGCTGAAAGAGATATTCAGTAATTTTCTCCACGCTCGGTGGATGGGCGAACGAGGGCGGGTCAAGGCGGCCTACGGATTTACCTGGGATATCGCCGCCGCACAAACGGAAGGGATTTACGGAGAGCTGGTATGCACTTAAGGGGGGACTTAACCGCTGAAAGGGATTCTATGAATTTGGCGGAAAGACTTAAGGAGTTGAGCAAGAACCTCTACTGGGCTTGGCACCCGGAATTCGTGCGTATCTTCAGGGATATTGACACGGACTTATGGCGGCAGGTTAACCACAATCCCGTCGAGTTTCTTCACCGGCTGGCCGACCAGGTTTTGGAGGACAAGTACCGTGATCCTCGGACCGTCGAGCGTGTCAGCCAAGCATTGAACGACTTGCACGACTACCTGGAGGCCAATGAAATCTGGGGCGCCTGGCACGCAGGTCCGTTGCGCGCCCAGCCGGTCGCTTACTTCAGCGCCGAGTTCGCCCTGCACGAATCGCTGTCAATCTATTCCGGCGGACTGGGAGTCCTGGCGGGCGATCATCTCAAGAGCGCCTCCGACCTCGGCGTTCCCATAGTCGGCATTGGCCTTGCCTATGCGCACGGCTATTTCGACCAGTCGCTCGACGCCGATGGATGGCAACAAGAACACTATTTCTCTTCCAGCGACGCCGTCCTGCCTATCGAGCGGGTCAAAAACGAGTACGGCCAGCCCGTCACCATCTCCGTCCGTACGGAATCCTACCAGATATGGGTCGGGATTTGGCGGGTACGGGTCGGACGGAATCTTCTTCTACTCCTCGATACCGATGTGGACGGAAACTCCGAGGAAGACAGACACCTTACCAGCAAGCTGTACGGGGGTGACCGGCGCACCCGGCTTCGACAAGAGCTCATTCTCGGCGTCGGCGGCATGCACGCCCTAGAGGTCCTCGGCATCACGCCGTCCGTCATCCACCTTAACGAGGGACACAGCGCCTTTGCCTGTCTCGAGCTTATACGAACGCTGATGGAACGCGACGGTCAGACGTTCGACAACATGTATGAGATCGCGGCCTCGCAAATCGTCTTTACCACCCACACCGCCGTAGCCGCCGGGCATGACGTCTTCGAGCCGAAAATGCTCACCGACGCCCTGACCCCGTTGCGAAGACAGCTCGGGCTATCCGAAAAGCAATTGCTTGGACTCGGACGGGTCAATCCCGAAGATGATGAAGAGCCGTTTTCAATGACCGTCCTAGCGATGAAGATGTCGCGGCATCGAAACGCGGTGTCTTTCCTTCATGCCCGCCTGACGAAGGCCATTTGGAATAAGCTCTGGCCGACAACCAAGCGGGACGACGTGCCGATCAACTATATCACTAATGGCGTGCACGTCAGCGCCTGGCTGGCCGAACCGATGGCCGAACTGTACAATAGGCACCTCGGGCCGGATTGGCAGGAAACGATGGACGATCCGGCCACCTGGATTGCCATGGAGCAGATAGACGACGTGGAGATATGGGAGAAAGACCAACAGTTGAGAGCTCATTTGGTGGAATACGTGGACCGCACTGTGCACAGCCAGGAATGGGCAAGAACCGGCGGCGAAAGCGCTTATCCCGAGCGGGCCAGGCTGAACCCCGATGCGCTAACCATCGGGGTGGCCAGGCGATTTGCCCAATACAAACGGATGGATCTGCTCTTTACAGACCCGGCGCGACTGGATCGTCTGGTCAACAATCCTCGACGGCCCGTACAGTTTGTCTTTGCGGGCAAGGCGCACCCCGAGGATACGCAAGGCAAACACATTATCCAGACGGTCTTCCGGTTCACCCGCGATCCGAGATTTGTGGGCAAGATCATCTTCATCGAGAATTATGACATCAATGTATGCCGGCACCTGGTCCAGGGCGTGGACGCGTGGCTAAATACGCCGCGCCGGCCGTTGGAGGCATGTGGGACCAGCGGACAGAAGGTGGCGATGAACGGTGGACTCAACATCTCAATCCTCGATGGATGGTGGGCGCAGGCGTACGATGGCGCGAACGGCTTCGCCATCGGCAAGGGCGGCGAGCATGCCAACCTCGACCACCAGGACCATATCGACGCCATGGCCCTGTACCGCGTGCTCGAAGAGCAAGCGGTGCCGTTATTCTACGACCGAGGAGAGGACGGAGCACCCCACCGGTGGGTCGCGTTGCAGAAACATTCGCTCCGTACCCTGACGTGGCGTTTTAGCGCTCGGCGCATGATCATCGACTATACTCTGGGCTGCTATCTGCCTGCGGCCGGAGGCTTGACGTCATCGGTGGGAGCAGATATGCGACTGCTCAAGCAAGCCTTCAAGCTGCCCGCGTTTGCCAGGCAGCCCTGGCTGGAGAACGTGCGAAAATAAGCGAATCACTTCCAAAATTGAAAGGTAGAAAGGATGACCGAACTGGCCGAATACGTTGAGGGGATACTCGATCTCTCCGGGTCCGAAGAGATACTTGCCAAGGCCATGGACCACGGCCAAGTGTTCCTACCCGAGAGCCGGATTGACTGGGACAACGTCAAGAGCGCATTCGCCATTGCCTTGCACATGCACCAGCCGATCATACCGAATCCCGATCAGCCGCTCAGGGAGGCCGAAGAAATAAGCTATCTGAAGTTCATGATGGATCACCCGGACGTCGGCGACAACCACAACGCCTCGGTCTTTCGCAATTGCTACAAGCGGATGGGCGATTTCATCCCCGACCTCGTCTCCCAGGGCAAAGAGCCCCGCGTCATGCTGGACTATTCCGGCACGCTCCTTCACGGTATGCGCAAGATGGGCCTGAACGACGTATTCGACAATCTGCGAAAGATAACTTGCGATCCGAATTACCGCCATTGCGCTGAATGGCTCGGCTCCGGCTGGGGCCATCCGGTCGCTCCGTCCACGCCGGTGCAGGATTATCGGCTGCATGTGAAGGCCTGGCAGCATTTCTTTGCTGCATTGTTCGGTACCGAGGCCCTGGCGAGGATAAGCGGCTTCTCGCCATCGGAGATGGCGCTTCCGAATCATCCGGACGTGTTCTACGAGTTCGTCAAGACGCTCAAGGAAGCGGGCTACCGCTGGGTCATCGTCCAGGAGCATACCGTCGAGCACGTCGAGGACGGGAGCGGGCTCAAGTACGCACACCGCCCGCACCGGCTCATTGCAAAGAATTCCCAGGGCGAAACCCTCGCAATAACTGCCATCATCAAAACCCAGGGAAGTGACACAAAACTGATCGGCCAGATGCAACCTTACTACGAAGCGACGGGTCTGGACCGCATCGAAGTGGACGGAAAGTCCGTTCCACCTCTGGTGACGCAAATTTCGGACGGAGAGAACGGCGGCGTGATGATGAACGAATTCCCGGGCAAATACCACGAGGTCATAAACCAGTGCAGTGGCTCGTCCACCCCGGCGGTCAACGTGACGGAGTATCTCGAATACCTGGACAGTCTGGGGGTGAAAGAGGAGAGCCTCCCCGCGATCCAGCCGATCATGCAGCACCGAATCTGGGAGAAATTCAAGGACGGCGCGGGGCCGGACGCACTGGCCGAGATCATCAAACAGCTTGAAGAAGGACACGACAACTTCCACATGGAGGGAGGAAGCTGGACGAACAACATTTCCTGGGTCCGGGGCTATGAGAAAGTGCTCAAGCCGATGGAGCAAGTCAGCGCTCAATTCAATGAAAAGGTCTTGGCCAAGAGCATCGACCCGTCCGAGCGGCGGTATCGCAACGCGCTTTATCATCTGCTCCTGACTCAGACAAGCTGCTATCGGTACTGGGGCCAAGGCGAATGGGTGGACTACGGCCGAGAGTTATGTCGCCGGACCGCCGACATCCTTGAACACGATTTCTAAGAGATTCGCAGACCCGATAACTGAAACACAGGAAGGGCGACCGAGGGGGGATCGATCGAGGAGGCTTTTCCCCGGTGCTACTGACCGCGAGGACGGCTGACTTAACTTCGCATTCCACGCGCCCAAAAGCAATCGGTGCACGTCATATGCAGTTTCGACGATTGGGGCGGCCTGGGGGACTCGTTTGCCGTGCGGGGTTTCGTTCGGCGGGGTCACACCTCCAGGATCGATCCGATCGGCAGGCTGGTGCACCGGGTGACCAGCCACTTTGTCGGGCCGGTGCCTCTTAGGGCCTGAGAGCAAACCTGCGGTGACGTGGACGTGCTCTCGATCTCCAAGACGTTACCGCCCTGGGATTCGAATTGCATCGAGTGCAGAGTGACAGGAGTGCCTAAAGTTCAGAGTGTTGTGTTTACACCTTCCAGTGCACTTTGGTCACTCTGGTCACCTTGGCTTGCTTCAGTTGTCTCGCGGATGCTTGAATTTTCATCGCTTCGCGGCGGCTTTGGCCGGGCGCTCGAGGGATTGCGGTTCGGCCACCTTGCGATAGCCTAACGCCTTGATCACCTCAAGGACCTCGGTCCACGTTGGAAAGGGTCTAGCGTTCTTCCGCTTATACTTGTCAATGGCCATAACGAACTCGAATTGTTCGTCGGACAATTGTCCTTCTTCAGCGGACTTTCGCTCGGTGGTCAAGCGTCGGCCCGGTCCGCGCCGGCGGTCCAGACCCACACGTCGGTCCACAACGCTCTTTCGACGCTCTCGGCCCATGGGACCCATTGGGAAATCGTTGTCTTTGCTCATCCTAAAAGTCGTCATCCAAGAAGTCGCCGTCGAAATCGCTGCCGTCTTCCTCTTCCAAAGCCAGGTCGTAGAAATCGTCGTACGCGTGTTGCGACTCGATCACCACGTGCGCCTCGTCCAGGTACTCTTCGCCGACCATGACCGCGATCTCCGGAGAGCCGATCACCTGTTCACCCTGCTCCCGTATTACCGCGGGGATGTCACTGGCTTCGAGCAAGCTCTTGTATTCCTTCGCCTGGTCCATGTCCTCGGCAAAAGCCACCACCACGTATCCTTCCAGTTTGGCCTCTGACTTCTGAGGTTTTTTTGAACGCTTTACCATTTTGCTTATTCCTCCATTACCACTTTTGTCCGCCAATGCTTGGTCGACACGTCGGGACTTCTGTTTCATCTACCCCGGCTAACCTCGGAAATCCTTCAGAAGCCCTCGTTCAGATACTTTCGTCAAATTGTTCGTGACAGATTATCAGAAATCTCTCATCCGGCCGCAAAAACGCCGCCTGATGAGGCCGGCCCTCGCAACCGATTTGTTCGTCTATCGACCCTATCGGCGCGAAAATTTAGCACTTTGGTACATTTTTTTGCTGCCCCCCGCGCGTGCATACAATTGCGTCGCTCGACCTCGGCCTGAATGCGCGAACGGGGTACCGGCCCGTGCACGCTGAAGCTTCTGAACAGAGGGGCTCTTCGGACCCGGCCACGCTAACGGAGGGGACGGGGCACGCCCTAACGTTTTTCGATGACACATCTTATCGGTCACGTGATGATTCGAAGCCAGCCGTTGCGCTTTTTGGGGCACCGAACCGTTTTTGCTCGCTTCGCCGGCCGCCCCATAAAATGCCCCTATCAACCCCAAGATTGCCGATTTTTGGAGAATTTTTTCAACTAATTCCCGCTCAAATCCCGATTTAGTATTAGATGAATGGAGAAAATCCTGTGCGTTGAGCCGGACCCAGGTTAAGACGGGGTGATTTCTTGCCGATCAGGAGCGTACCGGCAAAAAGGTTGGTTGAGCAAGCAAGAAGGACGCTTACCGAACCTCTTATGATGTCGGGGCGCGGAAGAGAAATATCCTGAGGTGACCCGTTACGAAACGCACAATTGGCAGGACTAGATCAGTGGCTAATCATATGAGAGTCTTCATGTTGGGCTGGGAATTCCCCCCGTTCATCAGTGGCGGTTTGGGTACCGCCTGCTACGGTCTGACCCGAGCGATGGATCAGCTTGGCATGGGAGTCACGTTCGTCCTGCCCAAGATGGTCGAGAGCAGCTTCACGACGCACGTCAAATTGCTGACGCCGGCGTCCCAGAAATCCGCAGCCGCCTTCACGTTCGAAGGCATGAAGAACATCAAGTTTCGCGCGATCAACTCGGCCTTGCAGCCTTATTCCAGTGCGGACGTCTACCAGCGACGCATTGAAGAGACCTTGAGAAAAAAGCAACGGTGGTCCGGAAAGAACGGCGACTCGCTTTCACTGCCCAAAGACTACTGCGGTGACATGTACGCGGAAGTGCATCGCTACGCCGCGATTGCCGCCGAGCTGGCGGAGGAGGAGCAGTTCGACGTCATTCACGCCCACGACTGGATGACCTTCCCGGCGGGCATGGCCGTAGCGGCCGTCAGCGGAAAGCCTCTCGTGGTCCACATGCATTCGACCGAGTTCGATCGAAGCGGTGAACACGTCAATCAGATGATCTACGATATTGAACGGGCCGGCATGGAACGCGCCGATCAGGTCATTACCGTCAGCCATTTTACCCGCAACATCATTGTCAGCCGATATGGAATCAGCCCGGATAAGGTGGAGGTGGTGTACAACGGCGTCGACCGCCTGGGTAGCTGGACCTCCGACGAAGTGGGCATTGACAAAGACGAAAAGATCGTTTTGTTCCTGGGACGCATCACCATGCAGAAAGGTCCGGAGTATTTTCTCCTGGCCGCCAGGAAGGTCCTGGAAGTCATGAACAACGTCAAGTTTGTGATGGCCGGCTCAGGCGACCTGATGCGCCAAGCCATCGAGATGGCAGCCGGTCTGGGCATCGGGCATAAAGTCCTCTTCACGGGCTTTTTGCGCGGCGAAGACGTGCAGAAGATCTACAAGATGGCCGATCTCTACGTCATGCCTTCGGTGTCCGAGCCTTTCGGCATTGCCCCTCTGGAAGCGCTGGACCACGACGTGCCCGTCATCATCAGCAAGCAAAGCGGCGTCTCCGAAGTCCTCACGCACGCACTCAAGGTGGACTTCTGGGACGTTAACGAGATGGCCAACAAGATCGTGGCCGTGCTCAAGTACCCGCCGCTGCAAATGACGCTGCGCAGCCACGGGAACTTCGAGGTCAGACGGCTGCGTTGGAAAGACACAGCCGTCAAGTGTGCGAGAATATACGAGAAGATGCTCGTTCCGGCCTAACGTTCACGGAAGGATGACCCCGACACCGCATCCGGACCGAGCGGAGGACCGCCGGACGAATGCACAAGACGAGGCGTAAGATTATGCCTTCAGTATGCTTCTATTTTCAGGTCCACCAGCCCGTGAGGCTGAGGCATTACACGGTTTTCGACAAGCACGATCAGTACTTTGACGATTATCAGAACGGCGCGATTTGCCGGAAGGTAGCCAACAAATGCTACCTGCCCGCCAATCGCCTGCTCCTGGACCTCGTGCGGCAGCATCAAGGCAAATTCCGCATCGCCTACAGTATCACCGGTGTATTGCTGGAGCAGTTTCAACGGTACACGCCCGAGGTGCTCAGCACGTTCGACGCCCTGGCGGAGACGGGATGTGTCGAGTTTCTGGCGGAAACGTATTACCACAGCCTGAGCTTCCTCTACTCGCGCGATGAGTTTATCGAGCAGATCAGCAAGCACATCGACACGATCCAGTATTTCTTCGGCCAGAAACCCAGAGTATTCAGAAATACCGAGTTGATCTACAACAACGACCTGGCCGCCCTGATCGAGTCCATGGACTGCTTCGACGCCATCCTGACCGAAGGCGCCGACCACATTTTGGGCTATCGCAGTCCCAATTTCGTCTACCAGCCGAAAAGCTGCGACAAGCTGAAGCTTCTCCTGAAGAACTACTCGCTCAGTGACGACATCGCCTTCCGATTCTCGAACCGCCACTGGCCCCAGTGGCCGCTCACGGCCGAAAAATTCGCACAGTGGATCCACAACGTCAATGGCAATGGCAACGTCGTCAACCTGTTTATGGACTACGAGACGTTCGGCGAGCACCAATGGGAAGATACCGGCATCTTCGATTTTATCCGGCAGCTTCCACAGGAGATTCTCAGACACCCCGACAACGACTTCAAGACGCCGAGCGAGGTCGTGAAGTGCTATGACAGCGTCGATACGGTGAACGTGCCGCACATTATCAGTTGGGCCGATACGGAAAGAGATTTGTCCGCCTGGCTGGGAAATCCGATGCAATCCAGCGCGATCCACGAGCTTTATCGCCTTGAGAAGAGAATCAAGGACACGAAAAACGAGAGCATCATCAGCGACTGGCGAAAATTGCAAGCGTCGGACCATTTCTACTATATGTGCACGAAGTACTTCTCCGATGGCGACGTACACAAGTATTTCAATCCCTACGACTCGCCGTACGACTCATACATCAACTTCATGAACGTCTTGGGCCACCTGGACGGCCGTTGTGCCGGAGCGGGTGCGTAGTGCACGGCGTCGCAAGACGATGGTCCGGTTTGCAACCGGTCGGTTAGAGACTCTTTCTCTCCAGACTGTCCCCGCACCGCCGGCCTTGACGCTCCGTAGAGAGTCGTGGCGGCACGAGATGGGGCAAGCCGCCTTCGACGAACATGAAGATCTCGAGATGGGTTTCTTGGGGGAAAGATCGTGTTGACACCTCGAACAGCCGACGACGCGACGGTTATCCGCGTACCCACCGCCGGGCGGGACATCGAAACACTTTTGACAAAAGAATGGCTGTTAACCAACAGGCGGGGAGGCTACGCCTCGTCCACCATTGCCGGCTGCAACACGAGGGGCTACCACGCCCTGCTCGTTGGCTCCCTGCAGCCGCCCGTCAACAGGATCATGGCGCTTTCGAACTGCCTGGAGACGGTCATCACCAAAGAGCAAACCTATGATCTCTCGACCTTCGAGTTCCCGGGCAAGTTCGCATCCGCGGGCTTTGAGTACCTAAGGGAATTCCGTCGGGGCATAGGCGTGCATTTTGACTACGCCCTGCCGGATGTCGACTTGACCCGGTCCATCTATGTTCCGCGCCAGGAAGATACGGTGGTGATCGTGTATGACTTCACGGCGGTACGGGAGGCGGTGGAATTCGTTATCCGGCCCTTCGTCGGCTTGAGAAACTTCCACACGCTGCAAGAATCCAATGCCCCATTGCGCTCGGCCTGGGTCGGGTCCGCCGAAGGTGGATTGGTCGTTCACCTCGATACGCCCGATAGTTGCAGCCTGCTCTTGCGGTGCCCTTCCGCCTATTATGAGGAAGACCCACAATGGTGGTTTAATTTCACGTATCGCGCTGAAAAAGAAAGAGTCTCTTCGGCATCTGAAGAGACTTACCGACCAGGATCGTTCTCTGGGGTCGCGTGAGCGCATCCGAAGCTGAACGTGACCTCGCAGGGTTAGAGGAGCTTGACGTTGATACGATCCGCCGGGATTTGCACGACTACCGGCAAAGTCTGCTGCGCCAAGCCAAGGATGTCAGCCACGAGACGCCGGGACAAGCACAGAGTCCCGATCCGCTTGATGTCCTCTGCCTGGCTGCGGATCAGTTCGTGGCGAAGCGCAAAGTGCGCGGCGATTACAGCACAACGATCCTGGCCGGCTATCCATGGTTTGCCGACTGGGGCCGGGATGCCTTCATCTCCCTGCCCGGCCTGCTGCTGGCCACCGGCAGGTTCGAGCAGGCAAAATCGGTCCTGACCACTTTCGCCGCCGCGGCGGACAAAGGGATGATCCCAAATCGCTTCGACGATTACAGTGATACCGCTCACTTCAACAGCGTGGATGCCTCTCTGTGGTTTATCAACGCCGCTTTTCAATACTTAGCGACCACCGGCGACTCGGAGACTTTCACACGAGAACTTGCGCCGAAGATTCGCTGGATCGTAGAATCCTACCAGAAGGGTACGCGATTCGGAATTCATGCCAACGCCGACGGATTGATTGTGGCCGGCGACGAGCACACCCAGCTTACCTGGATGGATGCCAAGTGCGACGGCATCGCGTTCACGGCAAGATACGGCAAGGCCGTCGAAGTCAATGCCCTTTGGTACAACGCCCTTCGTCTTCTGGCCGAGTTCTACTCCGGCCGGAACGAAGAAGATGCCGGACACTACGAATCCATGGCGGCCAAGGTCGAGGCTGGCTTTCGCCAGTGCTTCTGGAACGAGGGCAAAGGCTATTTGAACGACTATGTCCTGCCCGATGGTTCGGCGGATGACCGGCTTCGCCCTAATCAGATATTCGCGGTTAGCTTAAGATTCTCGCCGTTGTCACCGGAGCAGCAGAAGTCAGTGGTCGCATCGGTACAAGAAGGGCTGTTGACCCCCTATGGCCTGCGAACGCTCGATCCGCATGAGCCGGACTACAAAGGCCAGTACTCCGGCCCCTTGCGACAACGCGACGAGGCCTATCACCAGGGCACCGTGTGGCCTTACTTGATCGGACCTTTTGTCGAGGCGTATTTGAAGGTCCACGAATTCAGCCGAGAGAGCAAAAGGCAAGCCACAGAATTCATTCAGCCTCTCTTATTACATCTTGCGAACGACGCCTGCCTTGGAAGCGTCTCGGAGATATGCGATGGCGACCCACCTCACGCGCCGAAGGGCTGTTTCGCCCAGGCATGGAGTGTCGCCGAGCTGATAAGAGCGTCCAGACTGATAGGTAATAACTATGGCACTTCCGAAACGCAAAATCAAAGCCAAGTGACCAAAAACACTTGAAAATCGGGGGCACGAAACAGACATACTATCAGGAAATATCCTGTTCGATGTTATGCTGTCCTGAAAGAACTCTGCACATGAAACTATCATGGAAAATCTTCCCGGCGTTGCTGCTCATGCTCTGCGCGTCCGTGCAACGAGGCCAAGGGCAGGAGGCGAATCGAAGTCCCGAGTTTGATTTACAGAGCGTTCTGGAATTGCGGCTGGGTGAGCCGACCGGCCAGTTGCGGGCCGTCCCGGTCGATCTCGGTAAAGGCCCGCCCAAGGCGATTCTGGCCGTACACTGCCCGGACGCCGAGGTCGATCCGTACGTCGAGATGTTCTTCTTTCCGAAGGGTGCGCTGAAGCTCACGCTGTTCACGATGGATGGAAAGATTCTCTGGCGGCGCGATCTCGGTCCGGGCGTCGTGCCGGGCATCTGGTTCACCCCGGTCTACCCGTTCGATTTGGACGGCGACGGTGTCGATGAGATCTGGTTCATCAACAACATTGACCCCGACCACCCGCTGAGTATCAATAATCGGCGCCTCGAACGAATCGACCCCCTGACGAACAAAACAACCGGCCGGTGGCCCTGGCCGAGGCCCGTAGCAGATCAACGTATGAGCCACACCTTCCGCAATTTCATTCTCGGGGGATACGTCAGGGGCACATGGATATGGGCTGGGTCGCCCGGCTCGGCGACAACGGCGAGCACATCGCGATGGCCATCCGCATCGGCTCGAAGACCGCCGGGCCGAAAGGATTCTTCCACACGGACGTAGAGGAATTTACCTACGAGGCCCTGACCGGCAAAGAACACCCGCTGCCGTTCAGCGTGTTCGGCACCCTGCTCGTGGACTTGAACGGCGACGGCGTCCACGAGCTCATCCGGGGACGCGCCGAGGGCGGCGGGCAAATCCTCGACAATAAGGGCCGGGCCATTGGAAATATCAACGGCAAAGCCGTCATTGCCTCGAAACTCCTGGATTTGCCCGGCGAGCAAGTCCTCTGTTATCGGCCCGACGGCACAGTGTGCATCTGGGTGGACCGAAAGGCGAAGGACTCGGCGGAGGCTCTCAAACGCTATTTAAACCCGTTCTACAAAGCCAATCAGAGGCTCACGGCTACGGGCTACAACGTTATGAATCTGGGCGGAGTGTGAACGGAAAGAAGGCTTCGACGGCCACCCGGCGGAAGGTTTGGGCCAATTTCGGATTTGTCTGTTGACAACGAGTTTGTCATGGGCTTTAATACCTTTCCCGAAATGCGGGTGATGAGTGACGACGGCTCGGCTGCCAACGGCCAAGCCATGTTGATGAATTGGGTCGGTGCCCGAGTGGCTAAAGGGGACGGGCTGTAAACCCGTTGGCGGAAGCCTACGTTGGTTCGAATCCAACCCGGCCCATCCTGGCCTCGCAAAGTCTTGTGGGGCCTTGTTTTATGTCGCAAAACGCAGGTTTGCAAATTGTATGCGACGGCTTGCGAGATGATTCCGACATTTGCTGCGTCGGATTTTGCGCCACCCCATTGTCTTGACTTGTCACCCCCGCTGCCTGCTCGAAATGTTCCTCAGTAACTTGCAGGCAATGCTTCCGCGCCACTACTTTTGAATTG
>JARRQQ010000019.1:0-13821 GCA_037381725.1 Sedimentisphaerales bacterium | reverse complement strand
TTCCGGGGCGGCCTTGTTGTACTTCTTAACGCCGAACGAGGCGAAGCTCAGGATACTATGCAGCGGGGTGCGTAACTCATGTGACATATTGGCCAGGAATTCGCTCTTGGCTTCGTTGGCTGCCTCGGCGTCTGACTTGGCGATCAGAAGCTCCTGCTCGACCTGTTTGCGCTCCTCGATCTCATTGCGCAACTGCTCGTTGACCTTTTGCAGATCGGCCGTACGATCGTTGACTTCGATCTCGAGCGATTCACGGTGTCTTCTCAACTCATTTTCGACTTTTTTACGTTCGATGATCCCCGCAAGGACGGCGGCGACCGTGCGAAGAAACTCTTCTTCTTTGTCATTGGGCTGATGGCCTTCCGTGACGTAGGTGTTGATCACTCCCAGCAATTTGCCGCCTGACAAGATTGGGACGCAGTAATGACCGTGAGGCGGCGTGGCGTTGTATACGTTTCGGTGGCGTTTGTCCACCTGATCCGCGAATTGCCGCTTGGCCGACGAGGCCGTCTGTCCACAAATGCACGTGCCGAAGCGGACGCGAGAACATGTAGTTTGCACCGAGGCCGAAAGCCGGCGCTGGGCCTTCATCACCAGCACGTCTGGCTCATCTTCAACCAGGAAGATGGCTCCTTTGGACTCGAGGGCGAGCCAGGCAATCGAGGTGACCTGGTCGATCGCGCGTTCCAGCGTTTCTTCCAGCGTAAGATTTTCCAGCGACAGACTCAACAGCTTGTTGAGGACCGCGTTTGTCTCGGAGCTTCGCTGGATTTCTCGCTCGGTATGCTTTCGTTCCACGGAATAGCGAATCGTCCGGACAAGGACGTTCGCGAGATGCCCGCCTTTGACCAGGTAGTCGCTGGCGCCTTTCTTGATAGCCTCGACGCCAGCTTCCTCGTCGTCTAAACCGGTCAGTACGACGACAATAACGTCGGAATTCGCATCACGCGCTCTTTGGACCGTCTCAATGCCTGCGCTGTCCGGCAGATTGAGGTCGAGCAGTACGACGTCATAGTCACCCGTGTCGAGACACCGCTCGGCTTCGGACATCGTGCCTGCGGTTTGCACGCTATGCTGTCCGGGCGCATAGGATTTGGCCAGGATCAGCTCGACGAGGCGTCGATCCTGTGGGTCATCGTCCACCAGCAGTATATTGACCTGTTCGTGGCTCATGCCAGCGCTCCGGGCAGCTTTTGCTCCGCGCCTTTCGATGCGGGCAGGGTGAACCAAAGCGTCGAGCCGGCGCCCGTCTTCGACGCGATTCCAATCCGTCCGCCGTGCCTTTCCACGATCTTCTTGCATATCGCCAGGTCCGTCCCGGGCTCCTCATCGTTCCGGTGTGAACGCGATTTCAGTGACATCTTGAAGACGTCCTTGCTGTCTTCCGTCTCGAAGCCCGTCCCGTTGTCTTCCAACTGTATCTTGACGGTGTCGCTTGCGCTGCGTTCGGATCGGATCACGATTCGCGGCTTGACACCTTCCTGGCGACGCTTGATCGTATTACTGATGAGGTTTCGCAAGAGTTGCCGGATCAGTGCCGGATCGGCCTGGACGCTGGGCAAAGGTTGGAGCATCTCGATCTCCGCGCCGGCGCTCTCCAACAGCTCCCTAAGCTCCAGTTTCTCCAACTGTGCCAGAATGTCGTTCAGATGCACCGTCTCGGTGGCGAGGCTCCTCGTATTGATTTTTGAGTACGCCAGGAGTTTTTCGATCATCAAGGTCATTCTCTCGGCGCCGTCGATCATGAACCCCAGGTTCTCCCGGTCTTCCGGGCCGATCTTGTCCTTGAGAGACTCTTCGAGGATAACGCCGAACGAGGAAATCTTGCGCAGCGGCTCGCGCAGATCGTGTGAGGTCATGTAGACGAAATCCTGAAGCTCCTTGTTCGAGGCGTCCAGAGACTCTTGAAGCAGCGCGCGTTCGGCCAGCTCATCGTCCAACTGCTGGTTGACTGCCTCCAGCTCGCGTTCGCTGGCCAGCAATCGCTTCCCGATGGCCTCGCATCGATCACTCGGCGCTCCCGCATCCTCCAGCTCGGTGGTCATCTGCCTCAATACGTTCGAGACCTCTCCCATCAGCCGTCGGAGGCGTGCGTTTGCTCTTTCCACCCGTTGTGCACTCATCGTTCTCTCGAAAGTGGCTATTCGTACGTCGTGCCCTCTGCTCCCTGTAGGCTCGGTCGAGAGCACAGGCGAAAGAGGGCGCTGATTCTGCGTTGCGAAAGCCCTTGTGTTTCAACTTCTTTTTTATCGGGTACCCACACGGTCGTCTTAACCTAATCGGAGCTTTCCGCGAGGCGGATCACCATACAATTCCGGGTCGCGGGCCTCGAAAAGCCTGGTTATGCGCTCGGTCCGTGCTCACGCGACAGAAGGGGCAAGTCAGACGTCCGATTTTCGATCTCGATCCGCGCGATCAAGCACGTCCGTAGGCTGGGCCTGACGACACCAAAACCCGGGAAGAACCTGGTTAAGCGGGCTCCTTATGAAGGCGATAACCTTATGGGAATAATTGCATTGCGGTCCACCGCACTGAAGACTTGGACAAGCAGGTTCCGGGGGCTAAATGCCAACCTGCGGTTTTGGCGAGAGGTTTACAAAACAGCGTTTTTGTATCCGTGCTAATTTGCCTAGTTGTGCTGGGCGGTGGGGCGGTCGTCTTCGCCCGACAGCGGGACGCCGATGAGCCAAAAGATCTTTTTGACATGTCGATTGAAGAGTTGATGAATATTGAGGTCACATCCGTATCGAAGAAAGAGGAGAAGGTTTTCGAGACCCCCGCGGCGGTCTACGTGATCACGCAGGAGGACATCCGCCGGTCTGGGGCGACCTCCCTTCCCGACGTCCTGCGGATGGTCCCCGGCCTGCAGGTTGCCCAGATTAACTCCAATAGCTGGGCCATTACCGCAAGAGGCTTCCAGGACCAGTTCGCCAACAAGCTGCTGGTTCTCATCGACGGCCGAAGTGTCTATAGCGGCAACTACTCCGGCGTGTACTGGGACGTCCAGGACGTGGTGCTCGAGGACGTCGATCGCATCGAGGTTGTCCGGGGGCCAGGCGGGACCCTGTGGGGCGCCAACGCAGTCAACGGCGTTATCAACGTCATCACCAAGCATGCGAAGGATACGCAAGGTACGCTGCTCTCGGCTGGCGCGGGAAATGAAGAGCACGGTATCGGCGTGGCCCGCTACGGCGGAAAGCTCGATCAGAACTCGCACTATCGAGTTTACGGCAAGTACTTCGACCGCGACGATAGTCTGGACGCCGCCGGCCACGACCTCGGCGACGGCTGGGATCAGTTGCACAGCGGATTCAGAATCGATCAGGACGCGGGCGACTTTGACCGCCTGACGCTTCAGGGAGACTTCTACAACGGCAACGTCGGCATGACGGGGACCGAGACCTCTTCGAGCTTCACCGTGCTCGATCCAACCATGCGAGTCTCAGGCGGAAATCTACTGGGGCGCTGGAGTCACAACTTTTCGGACACGTCCGACATGGATGTCCAGATGTACTACGATCGTTTCGAGCGGCTGAACACGACACTCGATCAGACGGATGACACGTTCGACATAGAGTTCCAGCATTATTTTATGCTAAATCAGCAGCAGCAAATCACATGGGGGCTGGGGTATCGCCATAACAACAATCTCTTCGACAGCCAGAGAGAAGAGCACCGCAGCCCGAAAAGGCGACAGACCGACATCTACAGCGCGTTCGTCCAGGACAAGGCCACGCTGGTCGAGGACACACTCTATCTTACACTAGGATCCAAGTTCGAAAGGAACAGCTATACCGGATTTGAGTACCAGCCCAGCGGACGCTTGTTGTGGGCTGCCGATGAGAAGAACACAATTTGGGGGGCTGTTTCGAGAGCCGTCAGAATGCCGTCCCGTCGCGAAATTGACATGAGCCTCGACAGCGGCATCGAGGGCAGTCCGCCGAACGCTATGAGATTCACCCTGGAAGGAAACAAGGAATTCGAATCGGAAGACCTGCTGGCTTATGAGATCGGCTATCGCGTCCAGCCCGCGAAGGAATTCTTCCTGGATGTCACCGGTTTTTACAATGTCTTTGACGACCTGTTGACGCACGAGTCCTCGACCACGTTGGAGACGACCCCGGTCCCACACGTACTCGTAGAGTCCAGGTTCGGCAACAAGATGTATGGTGAGGTCTATGGTGTTGAAGTCGCGGCGAATTGGGACGTGAGGGAAAGCTGGAGACTGTCCGGCGGATACACCTTCTTGCAGATGCAGTTGCATCTCGACAAGTCGAGCATGAGTGACGGCAGTCTTCTCGACGAAACGCTTGAAGATCATTCGCCACACAACCAGTTGCATTTGCGATCATATCTCGACCTGCCGCACGATCTGGAATTCGATACGGCGTTCTACTACGTGGATAGCCTGTGCGGCATGAGCGTGCCGAGTTACATCCGCTGCGATGCAAGACTAGGCTGGTATATCAGCGAGAACATGGAGTTAAGTGCCGTTGTGCGGAACCTTTCCGACGGCCGGCATACCGAATTCGAGAGTGACATTATCGACTATGGCCAAATCGAACGGAGCGTTTTTGTGGAATTAACCTACCGTTTTCGATAGAGGCTGGCGATTGCGGACTGTGGCAAGAAACTAAATACGTGGGTCAAATGAAAGCCGATGCCTACAACTTAGTGGTTTTGATGTTGATCTTGGCGGTCTTCGCCGTCGCTGCGGCCGCGGACTCCAAGGAGGCCAAGGAGCGCCAAGTCAAGGCGGCCTTCGTGTACAACTTCATCAAGTTTGTGGACTGGCCCAACGAGGCCGACGCCAACCAGCCGATAACCATAGGCATTATCGGCTCCGAAGATTTCATCAGAGCCTTCAACCCCGTCAAAGACAAGAAGGTCAAGAACAGGAGCATTTCGATAAAGTACTTCGCCGGCTATGAAAAGCTCGACAACAAGGGCCGTGACTGGGGCGAAAAGATGCAGGCTTTGAAGACCTGTCATATCTTGATCTTCTGTAACTGCGATTCGGTGAATATACAGGATTACGCGCGGATTCTGAAAGCGCTGAGGGGGACGCCGGTCTTGACGATTGGTGAAACCAAAGGCTTTCTCGAATCAGGCGGGATGATCAATTTCGTGGTGGAGAATGAAAAAGTCCAATTCGAGATCAATAATACCGCTGCCAAGGCGTCGAAGCTTGATATCCATTCGAAGCTCCTTCGCCTGGCAAAGAGAGTCACGGACGAACCAGCGTCCAACGGGGCTAAGAACTGATCATGTCACTGGCGCAAAACATGGCGATCAAACACAAGCTCATGGCGATCATCATGGTGACGTGCACCGCGTCCCTGCTGCTCAGCGGCGTGATCCAGTTTTTGTTCGAGCGGGGACAATATCGTGAGGAAACCATAGACAGCATGTCGTGCTACGCGGAGATGATCGGAGACAATTGCAAGGCGGCTCTCGCCTTTGGCGACGCCGACGACGCGAAACAGACGCTCGAGTCCCTGCGGGCGGAGTCGTCCATCGTTTTTGCCTGTATCTACACGAAGGAGCGAAAAGTGCTGGCTCACTACAAGCGTCCCGGTGTTGTGGACGACATCTCGCCACCGGCGTACGAGAAGGAAGGTCATCGCTTTGATGGTGATTACTTCAAACTGTTCAAACAGGTTAAGGACGATAACGACGTTATCGGTACGGTCTACATCCAGCTTGACCTGTCCGAAGCCCGGGCAAGGCTTGGGATGAAGGCCGGCGTGATTGCCCTGGTCTTGGTAGTGTGCTCGCTGTTGGCGTACACGGTCTCGCTCAGACTTCAGGCGGTTATCTCCGGGCCGATTCTAAGCCTTGCGAACGTGGCGAAAGCCGTCTCGGAGAAGAAGGATTATTCCACGCGAGCCTCGAAGCAAAGCAATGACGAGGTGGGCTTACTTATAGACGCATTTAACGCAATGTTGGAGCAGATCCAGCAGAGCGACTCAGATCTGCGCGAGGCCAGAGACAAGCTTGAAATAAGGGTCAGAACACGTACAGCGGAACTGACTGACGCTAATCAACAACTGATGATCGAGATGGATGAACGTGCAAAGGTCGAACAACAGGTGCGTCAGCAAAACGAGTATCTCAATACTGTCCTGGAGTCCCTGGACGCATCCCATCGAATTATGGAAGGGATTATCAACGCGATACCCGTAAGAGTATTCTGGAAGGATAAGAACCTCACTTTCTTGGGCTGCAACGCGATCTTCGCGCGCGACGCAGGTTTTACTGATCCGAAAGATATAGTCGGTAAAGATGACTACCAGATGGGGTGGCGCGACCAAGCGGAGCTGTATCGCAGCAATGACCGTCAAGTCATGGAGAGCGGTCGCCCCAAGTTGCTCGCCGAAGAACCTCAAACGACCCCCGAAGGGAACAGTATTACTCTGCTTACGAGCAAGGTACCTCTCCACGATTCTAAGGGGGAGATTATCGGTGTAATCGGGACATATATGGACATTACCGAGCGTAAGCGGGCCGAGGCCGAGCTGAAGGCGGCCCAGGAGAAGATCATCGAATCCGCGCACAAGGCGGGTATGGCGGAAGTGGCCGCGGACGTGCTGCACAACGTGGGCAACGTTCTCAACAGCATTAACGTCGCCGCTGGCTTCATCCAGGACAAGCTGTCGAACTCGAAAGTTGCGAGCTTGAAGAAAGTGGTCGATACGCTTTGCCAGCACACCGGCGACCTGGAGGCCTTTCTCACGCGGGACGAGCGGGGAAAGCACGTCCCCCTGTACCTGGAGGAGGCGGCCAAGCTTCTCGTGCGTGAGAACGCGGACATGGCCGAAAAGCTCCTCTCGCTGACCCGGAACGTCGAGCACATCAAGCAGATCATCAAGGCTCAGCAAAGGTACGCGCGGGCGGGAGGCGTCGAGGGATTCGTCAACATCAACGACATCGTGAGCGACGCCGTGGAGATCAACACGGGCGGCCTAACCCGGCACCGGGTCGATTTGAAGCTCGATCTGGCCGAACTGCCGGCAATTTGTCTGGACAAACAGCGCGTGCTGCAAATCCTCGTCAACCTGATTAGCAACGCCAAGTACGCCCTGTCCGAAATCCAGGAGCATGACAGGCGGATGACCATTCGAAGCTACACACACGGCCCGGACAAGGTGCGGATTGACGTCGAGGACAACGGCGCGGGCATTCCCCGGGAGAACATGGCGAAGATCTTCAGACATGGATTCACGACGCGTGAAGGCGGTGATGGTTTTGGCCTGCACAGCAGCGCCCTGGCCGCGAAAGAAATGGGAGGCGATTTGGTCGCTCACAGCGACGGGCCGCGATGTGGGGCTGTCTTCACGCTGGAACTGCCATTGAAGATGAAGCAAATGGAGCACCATTCCAACGACTCCGGGCCTCAGCAAGAGACCGGTGAGAAACGGTTTGACGGGAACAGGCAATGAGCGCGAGAGAGCCGACATATGAGGAACTTCAGAAGCGCCTGGCCGAGGCCGAACGGACGATTCGTGTCTTGCAGGACAAACAAGCCGGCCATCCGTGCGGACAGTGCGATCACTTGCACACGTGCGAGCGGAGGTACAGAGACCTCGTCGAAAACCTGGTCGATGTCGTATTCACACTGGACACAATGGGATACATAACCAGCATCAATACGTCGGTCAGACAGATGCTTGGTTATGAGCCTGATGAGTTTATCGGCGAGCATTTCATTAAATGGATTGCGCAAGACCAAAAATCCGTCATCATGTCCGTTTTCGAGCGGCTTCTCAATGGTGAAACGATCATCGATGAGACCATTCTGGTCGGACGGGACGGAAAGGCGCACAATGTCGAATTTCGTGCAACCTGCATAGCGCGAGAAGGCACGGTTCTCGGCGTGCAGGGCATCCTTCGTGACATCACCGAGCAGAAAGAGGCGCAGGAAACTCTGCGCAGGGCCGAAGAGAAGTACAGAATGCTGATTGAGGGGACGCTGGACGCGATCGTTGTTGCCGATGCGGAGACGGGCCTTATCCTGGACTGCAACCGCGCGGCGACTGAACTGACCGGCAGAGAAAAAGCGGAGCTGATAGGGCAGTCGCACAAGGTTTATCATCTTCCGGAGGAATGCAAGGAGCCTTTCAGCGAGACTTTCAAGCAACATCTGGCGGAAAAGCGGGGCCAGACGCTCGATACGCAGATCGTGACCAAGGCCGGGCAGAAAAGAGATGTCGCCATTAAGGCCCACGTCGTCGAGATCGGGGGCAGAGAAGTCATGCTGGGCCTATTTCGCGACATCTCGGAGCACAAAAGGGCCGAGGCGGATTTGCGAAAGAGTGAAGAGCGGTTCAAGCGGGTGGTCGAGATCGCCGGCGACTGGGTCTGGGAAGTGGATACCGAAGGGATGTACACGTATGCCAGTCCCGTCGTGGAACGGGTGCTCGGCTACAAGCCGGAGGAGATCATCGGCAAGAAGCATTTCTACGACTTTTTCTCGCCGGAGACCAGGGAAGACCTGAAGAAGGCGGCCTTTGAGGCGTTCGCAAGGAGAGAGAGTTTTACGGGGTTTGTGAACCACAATGTCCATAGAGACGGTAGCGTGGTCATTATCGAGACGTCTGGCATCGCGATTGTGGATGAAGAGGGCATGTTCTGCGGATACAGAGGAGTTGACCGTGACGTCACCGAGCGCCGGCGTAGAGAAGACGAGCTGCAAAAGATGAACGAGGACCTGGTGCTGGCCTCTCGGAAGGCCGGCATGGCGGAAGTGGCGACCGATGTCCTCCACAACGTTGCCAACGTGCTCAACAGCATCAACGTCTCAGCAGACTTCATCGAAGAGAGGTTGTCCAACTCGAAGGCGACCAACCTCAAGAAGGTCACGGACATGCTCGCCGAACACACGAACGACATCGGGACCTTTTTAACCGAGGACGAGCGGGGCAGACACATACCCGTATACCTCACGGAAGCAGCCCGGCTGATTGTCGACGAGCAGACCGTCATCGCGGACAAACTCAAATCACTGACGAAGAACGTTCAGCACGTCACGCAGATCATTAAGGCCCAGCAGAGCTATGCCCGATCGGGCGGCGTCGAGGCATTCACACGTCCTCGGGAGATTATAGAGGACGCGATAGAGATTAACCACGCGGCCCTGGAGCGGTACGGCATCGAGCTCCAATGCGAGCTGGCCGAGCTGCCCAGGGTTCGTATGGACAGGCAGCGCATCTTGCAGATTCTCGTCAACCTGATTACCAATGGCAAACAGGCCTTGGTGGAGAGCAACCAGCCGAACAAGGTTTTGACGATCCGATGCGCCCGGGACGGACGGGACAAATTGCGGATCGAAGTGGTGGACAACGGTGTGGGAATATCGAAAGAGCATCAGCCCCTGATATTCACGCATGGATTCACCACGAAAAGAGGCGGGCACGGTTTCGGCTTGCACGGCAGCGCGCTGGCCGCCCGCGAGATGGGCGGAAGCCTGTCCGTTCATAGCGACGGTCCTGGACACGGGGCCACGTTCACGCTGGAAATACCCCTCAAGTTGGAGGCAACAACTGATGGACGAAGTTCATGACGACAAGAACAGACGTATCCTTATCATTGACGACAACGAAGCCATTCATGAGGACTTCCGAGTGATCCTCGCCAACCCGACGGAAGATACGTCCGCGTTCGATAAAGCTGAGGCGGCCATCCTCGGGGGGGTGTTCGACAAGAGGGACCAGGAAACCTTTGACGTCGATTCTGCCTTTCAAGGTCAGGAAGGGCTGGAGAAGATCCAGCAGGCCTTGCAGGCGGGCCAGCCCTACGCGATGGCGTTTGTGGACGTTCGGATGCCGCCGGGCTGGGACGGCATCGAGACCATCCAGCGAATCTGGAGCGCATATCCCGACTTGCAGGTCGTGATCTGCACCGCTTATTCTGACTACGAGTGGCACGAGATCGTCAAGAGGCTAGGAAGGACCGAGAAACTCCTGATTCTGAAAAAGCCGTTCGAGAAGGAAGAGGTTTACCAACTCGCCATCGCCTTGACAGAGAAATGGCGGCTCACCAAGCAAGCGCGATTCAAACACCATGAGCTCGAACGCATCGTCAAGCAGCGAACGCACCAGTTCGAGGAAGCGAACCGCGAGCTTAAGGTCGCGCTGGAGGAAGCCGAAAAGGCGGATCGCGCCAAGAGTGAGTTCCTGGCAAACATGAGCCACGAAATTCGCACGCCCATGAACAGTGTCATTGGCTTCAGCGAGGTGCTGGCTCAGGAGGACCTTACGCCGGAGCAGCAGAGGTACGTCAATCTCATCTGGAAGAGTGCCAGGAACCTCATGAGGATTATCAACGACATATTGGATTTCTCCAAGATTGAAGCAGGCAAGCTCGAGATGGACGTGGTCGAATGCGCCCTATCCCAAGTCCTCGCCGACGTGGATGAGCTGTTGCGTCCTATGGCCCAGGGCAAGGGACTGGAGTTGAGCGTACTGCAAAACGGCCCGCTGCCCGCGAGGATCCACACCGATCCTGAGCGATTGCATCAGTGTCTCGTCAACCTCATCAATAACGCGGTGAAATTCACCGAACGAGGGTACGTGCACCTGAAAGTGACGATGGAGTACAATAGTGACAAGATGCCGTGCATTCGCTTCGACGTCGAGGACAGCGGCATAGGCGTCAAGTCCAAAGACCGCGAGAGAATTTTCGAGTCGTTCACCCAGGCCGACGGGAGCACCCGCCGCAAGTACGGGGGGACGGGTCTGGGTCTGGCGATCACGGGGCACCTGGCCCGCCTTCTCGGTGGCAGTCTGACTTTGAGCAGCGAAGAAGGGAAAGGCTCGGTATTTTCGCTCGTGATACCCGTCGGCCTCGACTCGGCGAAGTCACTGTCTTCGGACGTGATAGGTATGGCTGAACAGGCCGTCCGCAGCAGCCGAAAGCTCGAATATGTCGAAACAGGCAAGCTGTCCGGGCGGGTTCTCGTCGCCGAGGACGTCGAGACCAATCAGGTTCTTGCCGAAGCTCTCTTGAGCCGGATGGGACTGGATGTCACGCTCGTGGTGAATGGGCATGAGGCTGTGGAGAAGGCACTCAGCGAGGAATTTGACCTGATCTTCATGGATATTCAGATGCCGGGGATGGACGGCTTCGAGGCAACACGGGAACTCAGAAAGAAGGGGATCAAAACGCCGATCTTAGCATTAACGGCCCACGCCATGAAAGGCGACGACGGGAAGTGCGTCGAGGCCGGCTGCAACGACTACCTATCCAAGCCGCTCGATCGCGTTCCCTTGTTCGAAAAGATCCGCCAGTACTTGGCAGTGCAGAGCGATGCGCCTGAGGGGCGAATTGAGTCAGGCGTGTCGACGGCGGATTCACGAGTGGAGGCGTGCTCCAACGGCGCGTGTGACGAAGCGGGCGCAGATGATGCGAGCACGGACGAGGAAAGCGGCGCGATACTGAGATGGGACCACCTTGTCAGCCGGCTGGGCGATGAGACGCTGATCCGGGAGATCGTTCCGATCTTCATCAAAGACAACAAGGACCGGCTCGGAGAACTGGAACGGGCCGTCAGTGCCGGTGACGCAGAAAGCATCAAACTGTACGCTCACGCGATAAGGGGAGCGGGCCGAAACGTTGACGCACGGCGACTGGCGGACGTCGCTTTCAAGCTGGAGTGCGCCGGCCGGGAGGGTGACTTAAAAACCTCCGTCGCTCTTCTCGACGTCGTGAAGGCGGAGCTTGAAAAGGTCGTGACGTTTTTGTCGAGGCCGGACTGGATCGACGTGGCGAAACGCGTGAAGATCATTACAGATGATCTTCTTGAGGCTCCGATGGTATCCAAATGATAACTGGCATGCACCGCAAGGTGAACGCCGAACGCGCAGGACCGAAAAAGACAGGGCTTCGAGGGCACGGTCACAGCGTGCGCAACCCAGAACATGAGACATGAGAGGGGATTGGCACGTCGGTATCCTTTTCCGATGCTCTGAATGACTATTCCTCCAGTTAACCTCCTGTTGTTCTTGCCCGGAATTTGTCTATGTCATACATGATCCAGGGCCTATAATAGGAGTGTCGCCGTCGTTCGTTGGCGTGTTGGTCTGGACCGGTTGACTCTGAGAAAGCACCGAGACTCAGCGTCAAAGATGGTCGCTGCATTGAAGAAGGAGATTGAGATGGATCGTCGAGAGTTTTCCAAACGAGGTCTGATGCTCGGCATGGGTCTTTTTGCGGGCGCTGCCCAGGACAGTCCGGCGAAGGCTGGCCGGCAGACAGAGACATTCTATGAAGAGCCGGCAAAGAAGCTGCCGATCCGGGAGTTCGACGTTGTCGTCGCCGGGGCTGGCACGGCCGGTGTCGTCGCGGCCATCGCCGCCGCACGCCAGGGCGCCAAGACGGCCCTGATCGAGGTCAAGGGCTACCCCGGAGGGACCCCCACTGAAGGCGGCACGGCCCTTCACAGCTTCTACAACTTGTGGAAGGCTTTCCCCGGCGTCAAGAAACGCCAAGTCGTCCGAGGCATTCCTCAGCAGATCATCGACCGCCTCTGGAAGGTCGGCGGCACCTCGGGGCACGCCGAGATGTCCCAAGGCTACGACTACGATTCGGTCTGCACCTGTATCGACACCGAGATCTACAAGCTTACCGCGTTCGAGATGCTCGTCGAAGCGGGCGTTTTCGTGTGCGTCAACACACTTCTGGCCGGGGCGATCATGGACGGGTCGCGAATCAGGGGCATCATCGCCGAAAGCCGCTCGGGGCGCGAGGCATTCTACGCGAAGTGCTTCGTGGATTGTACCGCCTATGGCGACCTGGCTGCGTTTGCCGGCGCCGAGTTCACCGAGCCAAACGACTACCCCGTCGTCAACAGCATCGGCATCGCGAACGTCAGTATGGAGAAGTACTACGAGTTCCTGGCAAAGCATGACGCCGTGAAGCAGCTTGCCAGAGGACGGCGGAGCGGCCGCGACAACCAAATCGTACGCCTGGACGGCAGGACGGCTAATCTCCCCGCCGGATTCAGGGACGGCGCGAGCAAAATCGGCATGTCCGTCGTCACCACCACGACGCACGACAACTACTTCATGTTCATCAAAATAAACTTCAAAATGCCCGTCAGCCCAACGGACCGCGACGAGGTCGCCAAGGCGGAACTGGAGCTGCGCCGCCGCCAGGCCAAAGCGGTCGATCTGTTCCGCGAATATGTCCCCGGCTGCGAGAAGGCGTTTATCGCCCGGACCAGCCCGAAACTGTGCATCCGGCGAGGCCGGTTGATCGCGTGCGACTACGATATCACGCGCGATGACGTGCTCGAAGGCCGGCATTTCGACGACGAGGTCATGGTCTACGGCTTCCACGACAGCGCCCCGCGCCTGCAAGTCAAGGGCGGCGGCACCTACGGCGTCCCGTACAAAGCCCAGCGCGTCAAGGGAATCGAAAATCTGTTAGCCGCCGGCATGATGATTACCTCGAATCACGACGCCCACATGTCCACCCGCAACACGGTCTGCTGCATGGGCCAGGGCCAGGGCGCCGGCACCGCCGCAGCTCTTTGCGCCGCAAAGCTGTGCGTAACCCGCGACCTCCTCTACCCCGACCTGCGCGATGCCCTCATCAAAGCCGGAGTCTATCTCGAAGCATGAGGTTCTCGGATGCCAAGTGTCAAAGATGGTTCCACTAACGTCTTATCGTGAATATCCGCCCGAGGAGATACGGCGGCGGGCGGCTGCGTTTCGCACCGAAATGCAGCGAAGGCGAAGCGTGCGCACGTTTTCGACCCGGCCGGTCGCTCGCGAGGTCGTCGAGGACTGCCTGCTGACCGCCGGCTCGGCGCCGAGTGGG
>JARRQQ010000018.1:0-14745 GCA_037381725.1 Sedimentisphaerales bacterium | reverse complement strand
GGTTGTTCGCAAGGCCGATGGGTACTACTTCATAGACTTCGGCAAGGCGGCGATCGGGACAATTTCCTTGACCTTGACAAGTCCGATGGCTGGCCGAAAGGTGGAGGTTCACCTGGGAGAGGTCCCGGCCGGAAACGACAGCATCAACCGCAAGCCCGGCGGGTCGCGCCGATACCGCGTGATGACGCTGAGTCTCGACGAAGGAACCCACACGTATCGAGTCGCGATTACCCCGGACAAGCGAAACACCGGGCCTCACGCTGTCAAAATGCCTGACTACACAGGCGAGGTCATGCCGTTTCGCTATTGCGAGGTCGTGAATAGTCCCTCGACTCTCGATTCATCGAACATTCGCCAGATTGCCGTGCACTATCCCTTCGACGACGATGCATCCCGTTTCAACTCTTCCGATCCGGTCCTTAATGACGTGTGGGAGTTATGCAAGTACAGCATCAAAGCGACCAGCTTTTGCGGCGTTTACGTTGACGGCGACCGCGAGAGAATCCCGTATGAAGCGGATGCTCACATTAACCAGCTTTGCCACTATTGCGTGGACCGCGAGTACTCCATGGCCCGTTACACGCATGAGTACCTGATCTCGCATCCGACCTGGCCCACTGAGTGGATTCTCCAGTCTGTTCTCATGGCCTGGACCGACTACCTATACACGGGCAATACCGAGTCCATTGCCCATTTCTACGAAGACCTTAAAGCCAAAACACTGCTTGTCCTGGCCCGCGAGGATGGCCTGATCAGTACGCAGACGGGCCTGGTGACCAAGGACGTGCTTCGGTCCATCCATTTCGGAGGCACGTTGCGCGACATCGTGGACTGGCCTCACGGCAACATCCTCGGCTTGCATGGGGGATACGGCGAGACGGACGACTTCGAGTTCAAACCGATCAACACCGTTGTCAACGCGTTTCACTATCGTGCGGTCTTGGTGATGAGCCGCATGGCGAAGGCCCTCGGGAAGGAGGCGGACGCTGAGCGTTTCGCCGCAGCGGCGGCGCGCGTCAAACGCTCCTTCAACGACAAGCTGCTCGACAAGAACAAAGGAATCTACGTCGATGGTGAAGGAAGTACCCACAGCGCGCTGCATGCCAACATGTTCCCGTTAGCGTTTGACATGGTGCCACCGGAGTACGTGGATTCGGTCGCCGAGTTCGTCAAGAGCCGGGGCATGGTTTGCAGCGTCTATGGGGCGCAGTATCTTCTGGAGGCATTGTACGCAGCCGGCCTCGACGACTACGCCTTGCATCTCATGACGGACCGCAACTCAGACAGAAGCTGGCCCCACATGATCTACGACGTGGGAACGACAATCACGTTAGAAGCATGGGACAACAAATACAAGCCTAACCAGGACTGGAACCACGCCTGGGGAGCGGCGCCCGCCAACATCATACCGCGTTGTCTGATGGGCGTTCGGCCCGTAAAACCCGGTTTCGCCAAGGTGCAAATCAAGCCGCAAGTCGGGTCTCTCAAGCGTGGAATTCTCGATCTGCCCACGATTCGTGGGACCATCCACGTAGATTTCACCTCTGCGAAAGACGAATCGTTCGCGTTGGACGTCCGCGTGCCCGCGAACGTCAAGGCCATCGTCTACCTGCCCCGGCTGGACAGTGCGAGCGAGAATATCTTGATGGACGGCAAGCAAGTCACGGGAACCCTCAAGGGTGAATTTGTGGTGCTCGACGACGTCGGCTCCGGGAATCATCGCTTCGAGCGAAGGACGAAGTGATTGCCGGTGGGAGAAAAACGCAAAAAGTGGTCATAAGGGGATAGATCATGCGAAAAACAGCCGCACACAATTTCACAATTCTTATTGCTTTTCTGCTGAGCGCGTGTGGCATTGGATTTAGCCGGGATTCCGACTCGGCGCGTCCTGTCCCCGAAGTCCGGGGTTTCTTCGGCAGCCTCCCACAGAAATTCCAGCATTACGATGTCATTTTGAAGCCCGACAAGGACGAGGCTGAATGGTGGGCGGGCGCGCCCTCCGTGGTTCGAGATAGCGAAGGTGTATTTTGGTTAGCCTGCCGCATGAGGACCGCCAACGCGCCCCGGGGTCTTCGAGGATATGAAATCCGCATCTTACGAAGCGCCGACGGAATCCATTTCGAGAAGGTTCACAACATCCCGCGTGAAGATGTCCCCATCCCCGGTTTTGAACGCCCGGCTCTGCTAATTGACTCGCAGACCGGTCGCTTCAAACTCTACGGCTGCGGTCCGTGGAAGAACGGCCCCTGGTGCATCATCAAATTCGCGGATGCAGATGATCCCACGAAATTCAAACCTTCCTCTGCAAAGGTAGTTATCCGCCCCCGACCGAAATCCTACGATCGTGACGTGATTGTCAATGGATACAAGGACCCCTTCATCATTTACGCCGAGGGGGCCTATCACTGTTACGTCATCGGCAATATGCGCAGGATCGAACGGCTCTTTCATTTTCGCAGCCGGGACGGCGAGCAGTGGGAGCCGGTAGGAAGTCCGTACCAGCCCATCATGGATCTTGATGGCTGGCATGATTTCTATGTGCGCCCCGCCAGCGTCCTGCCCATCGGGGCCGGCTATCTTTTCGTTTACGAAGGATCGAATAGCGATTGGTACGATCCCGTCTACAACATCACCACGGGTCTGGCTTTCACGTTCGATCTTGACCATGTGATTGACCTGACGCCGGACTCGCCGCTGATTGTCAGCACCACTCCGGGCGAGCACTTCTACACATGGCGCTACGCCCACTGGATGTACGTCGGTGACGAAATCTGGGTCTACGCGGAGGTAGCCAAGCCCAACGGCTCGAACGAGATTCGCTTGTTTCGCCTGCAAAGATAAAAGACAAATTTCATCTTTTTAATCTGGGCAAAAGAAGACTTTACCACGTAGCTTCCGTCGTTATCGGGGCTAAGTGGGGTAATGTATCACGAGCGCGGGAAGATGGTGGAGGCACCGGCCCACAGTTTGCACACGGCAAAAAAAGAGCGAGAAGATCCTGACTTGTTCGGCCGTCTACCCTTGTTGAACGACGTTCCACAGCGGAAATTCGACACGTGCAAAATGGCTCAAGAAGCCGATCAAGATGTGCCGATTCACTCCTAATAGTTAATCATAACTACTCGATCACTATTAACGAAGGAGCGTTGTCATGAGAGCGCTTTCCAGGTTCTCGCCCGTTCTGGCGATCATCCTATCTCTCTATGCGCCGGTGTCGCGCGCAGAGGTACAACCTCATGCCGGCATGATGCGTTATCCGGACGTCAGTGCGACGCACATCGCGTTCGTCTACGCGGACGACATCTGGGTCGTGCCGCGAACGGGCGGCGTCGCGTCCCCGCTGGCGAGCCCTCCCGGCGGAGAACTGTTTCCACGATTCAGTCCGGACGGACGTACCATTGCGTTCAATGGCAACTACGATGGAAACCTCGACATCTACACCGTGCCCCTGGAAGGCGGGATACCGCTGCGAGTGACCTATCATTCGAGCGGCGAACGTCTATGCGACTGGACTTTTGACGACCAGTTCGTTTTCGCCATGAGCGGCCTGGGAGGGTTGCCCCGCCAGACCCAGTTGTTCACGGTCTCGCAAACCGGCGGTCTGCCGAACTGCCTGCCCGTTCCTTACGGTGGGTACGGCGTCATCTCGCCCGATGGCGAATGGCTCGCCTATACGCCCCACAACCGCGACTTCAGGACCTGGAAACGCTATCGCGGCGGATGGGCCTCCGACATCTGGCTTTTCAACCTGGATGAGCACACGTCGGAGAAGATCACGGACTGGGAAGGGACCGACACGATTCCGATGTGGCAAGGCAGGAAAATATACTACCTCTCGGACGCCGGGCCAAATCATCGTCTCAATATTTGGTACTATGATCTGGACACGAAAGCAAGAAAGCAGGTCACTCGGTTCAAGGCCTACGACATGAAATGGCCCTCGAACGGCCCCGGCCCGAACGGCGAAGGCGAGATCATCTTCGAATATGACGCCAAACTCTACTTGCTGAATTTGGGCACAGAGCGTTCGACCCCGGTCAATATCTCGATTCCCGGCGCCCGTCCGAAGCTTCGTCCGATTCGCAAAGACGTCAGCAAAAGTCTTTCCGATTGGTACGTCACTCCCAATGCCAAGCGTGTCCTGGTTCAAAGTCGTGGCGACATCTGGTCGCTGCCCGCCAAGAACGGTACGCCTCGCAACCTCACCGGCACGAGCGGAATCGCCGAGCGCGAGCCTTCCTGGAGTCCGGATGGCAAATGGATCACCTACTATTCCGACGAGTCCGGAGAAAACGAGCTTGTGATGCGGCCCGCCGACGGGACAGGCAAGCCCGAAACCGTCACCTCCATGGGAGCGGGCTATCGCTATCAGCCGCTCTGGTCGCCCGATTCCAAGTGGATGGTGTTCGTTGACCACGAGACGAAGTTCTACGTCTTCAACGTCGAAGAGCGCAAAGTCCGCTATTTCGACCGTGTTAACATCACGGGCTGGAATTGGGGCGTTCCAAGGCGATTTAGCTGGTCCTCGGATTCTCAGTGGCTGGCCTACAACAGACCCAACATGGACAACATGAACATTGTTATGCTTTACAACGTTCAGAAGGACGAGTGTCACCAGGTGACCAACGGCATGTTCATGGACTATCTGCCGACGTTCGACCGCAAGGGAGATTTCTTGTACTTCTTCAGTGAGTGCGAAATCTCGCGTCCCAAGTACGCCGACTCCGGACTGACCTTCATCTACGACGATACTTCCGTGCTCCATGCCCTCCCATTGCGAAAAGACGTTCCCAATCCTCTCAAGGCCAAGAGTGACGAAGAAGAGGTGAAGAAGGACACCGACGACGAGGCCAAAGACGACGACAAGGACGAAGAGAAGAAGGACGAGGAGGAAAAGGGCAAGAGTGAAGTAGAGTCTTGTGATAAAGATCCGAACGACACCGCCGGCAAAGAATGTGATAAGGACAAGGGCAAGGAAGAGGATGAAGAGAAGGCTGAGGATAAAGACAAGGAGAAAACCAAGTCCGTCGAGATCGATCTGGAGGACATGGAGGCCCGCGCCTACCGCCTGCCCGTCAAGCGCGGCAGATTCGGCTACATGGCCGTCAATGACAAGAACCACATCATCTACCTGCGGCGCGGGGACGACAATGAGCTTCAGTACTTCGATCCCAACGATGACGAGCACGAGGAAAAGACAATCCTGAAAAAGGTCGGCTTCGTGCAAATGACGCCGGACGGTAAGAAACTGCTGGTCAGTAGCGAAGGCAAAATGGCCATCATCGAGGCCAAGCCCGGCCAGAAAATCGAAGACCAGGTTGTTACCAAACCGATGAACGTCGTGATTGAGCCGCGCCAGGAATGGCGGCAAATCTTCACGGACGCCTGGCGTTTCATGCGCGATTACTTCTACGATCCCCACATGCACCACGTGGATTGGCCCGCCGTGCGAAAACAATACGAAGCTATGCTTGTTGATTGTGTCTCCCGCCGCGATGTGGGGTACGTCATTGGCGAGATGATCAGTGAGATCAATTCAAGTCATACTTACTATGGTGGAGGCGACGTGGACTCCGGACCCCACGAATCCGTCGGCTATCTCGGCGTGGATTTCGATCTGGACCAGGGATACTACCGCATCGCCAAGGTCTATCACGGCGGCATCTGGGATACGGACGCTCGCTCGGCGCTGTACGACCTCAGCGAGGAAGAACGCGAGCAATGCAAATATCTGTTCAAAGTTAACGGCGTGCCGGTCGATGCGTCCAAGGCGCCCTGGGCAGCGTTTGAGGGCCTCGCCGGCGCGACAGTGACATTGACCGTCGGCGCGACCCCCGATCCCGAGCAGGCGACGACCGTCGTCGTGAAACTCCAAGGCTCGGAGTACAACCTGCGTTACCGGGATTGGGTGGAGAGCAACCGCAAGCACGTCGAAGAAAAATCCGGTGGAAAGGTGGGCTACATATACGTTCCCGACACGGGCAGCCGCGGGCAACGGGAGCTCTTCCGCCAGTTTTACGGGCAGATGAACAGGGATGCCCTTATTATCGACGAGCGCTGGAACGGCGGCGGCAACATCGCCGACCGGTACATCGAGCTGCTGAACCGCCCCATCTACTTGCACCTGTTCGAGCGCTACGAGCACGACTGGCGCGTCCCGACGTTGAGCCATCAGGGTCCCAAGTGCATGTTGATTAACGGCGAGGCCGGCTCGGGCGGGGACATCTTCCCGTATCTGTTCCGCAAGGCCGGACTGGGCAAGCTCATCGGCATGCGTACCTGGGGCGGCGTTATCGGCATCGCCAAGAATCCGCCGTTCATTGACGGCGCTCGGATAACCGTACCTTTTATCACCTTCTACGAAACCAATGGGACCCTCGCCATGGAAGGTCATGGGGTGGACCCGGACATAGAAGTCGTGGATGATCCCGCCTTAATGGTCGATGGCGGCGATCCGCAGCTCGACGCGGCCGTCGAGTACATGCTGGACCAGATCGAGAAGAACCCTTACGTGCCCGCCAAACGGCCGACCTACCCGGACCGCAGCGGCATGGGTATCCTCGAGGAGCAAAAATAGCTTGAGTGGCACCCTCAAGTTTCCCGCCGAAGCGGGGACGAAAATTCCCTCCATAAAACGCCTTTGGTGATGCACAAGCAAGGGGCTTTGGGGATGGTAAACAACAGCCGTCCCCAAGCTTCCATTTTACAGGAGGCGCACAATGAAAGCGGCGGTTATTCACACTCATGGTGGATTGGAATGTGTGACGATTGACGACGTTCCCGAGCCGACGGCGGGCGAAGGTGAAGTCGTGCTGGACGTTCGCTCGGCGGCGCTGAATCATCTCGACATCTGGGTTCGCAAAGGCCGGCCGGGTCTCAGCCTGAATATGCCGCACGTGTTGGGTTCCGACGGCGCGGGAATTGTCGTGGAGCGAGGATCGAAGACACACGGAATAAACACTGGCGACGAAGTTATCGTGAATCCGGGCCTAAGTTGCGGCTGTTGCGAAAGCTGTCGCCGGGGCCAGCAGAGCGAATGTGTCTCGTTCGGCATCGTGGGGATGTCGAGGCCGGGCACGTTCGCTGAGAAGGTGACTGTACCTTTTCAAAACATATTTGCCAAACCATCGCACTTGAGTTTCGACGAAGCGGCGGCCCTTCCACTGGCCTACCAGACCGCGTGGCGCATGCTCAGCAGCCGTGCCCGTCTCAGAGCCGGCGAGACGGTACTGATAAACGGCGTCGGAGGAGGCGTTGCCCTGGCGGCTCTTCAATTGGCGAAGCTGGCGGGGGCCGAAGTGATCGTCACCTCATCATCGGACGAAAAACTCTCCAGGGCCAAGGATATCGGCGCGGATCATACGATCAACTACAAGACCGTGGGTGACTTGGTTGGGATGGTAAGGGGAATCACCGGAGGACGCGGCGTCGATATCGTCGTCGATTCGGTCGGGGCTGCAACGTGGAACAACAATTTCGAGGTCGCCCGGAAGGGCGGAAGAATCGTGCTGTGCGGCGTCACGAGCGGGCCGGAAACGACGACCAATTTGCGCGCGCTGTACTGGAACCAGTTGACGGTCATGGGATCGACGATGGGATCGAACGAGGACGTCCGACAGTTGCTCAGGGCCGTCGAAACCGCCAAACTGAAACCCATCGTTGATTCATCCCACCCTCTGGAAGAAATACAAGTTGCAATGGGCCGGATGGAAGCGGCAGAACAATTCGGTAAGATCGTCGTACGAGTCTCAGAGTAGCGAGGGCATTATGCCCGGGATGGAAGCTTTTACGAAAGGAGAACATTATGGCAAGGACCGCCTCAACAATGCTCCCATTAGCGACCGTAGCTCCGGATTTCAGTTTGCCCGATACCGAAGGCAACCTAGTATCCATAAACGACTTCAAGGAGGCCCCGGCCCTACTGGTCGTCTTCATGTGTAACCATTGCCCGTTTGTGAAGCACATCTTAGAGGGCTTGGTCGGACTGGTTGAAGAATACCAGGTGAAAGGAGCCGCCGTGGTGGGGATCAATTCGAACGACGTTGAGAGCTTCCCCGAGGACAGGCCGGAAATGATGGCTAAGGTCGTCAAAGAGAAGGGATTCACTTTTCCTTATCTCTATGACGAAACTCAGGAGGTGGCGAGGGCGTATCACGCTGCTTGCACGCCGGACTTCTTTTTATTCGACACCGAGCGGAAGCTCGTCTATCGCGGCCAGATGGACGACAGCCGGCCGGAAAACGGGATCCCGGTGACCGGCGGCGATCTTCGAGCCGCCCTGGACGCCGTTCTCGAAGGAAGACCGGTCCCGACCGAGCAAAGACCAAGCATCGGCTGCAACATCAAGTGGAAGCAGGGCAACGTACCCGAATACTTGAGATGACGCTCTGCATTTACATTTCAGGACTCTTTGTAGACGCAAAAAGATTCCGCGAGCATGTCGTGCAGGGCGCGTTTCCTCAATGTAAATGCAGCTACAATGCATTCGATCATCACGAGCACATTCAGCCCGGTGCCCAGGGGGGCCAGGAAATTCTCCTTTTGCGCCTGGCCGATTTCTAGCATTGTTGTAGCGGACTGGAACTGCGCTGACGAAAACAGAATGAGTTGACCTGCCAGACCAACGCCGGCTGCTATGAAAAAGGGAAAGAATCGAACGTAGGCTCTGAACAAAGAAAGGTTCTTGCCGTTATCGTCGATGACCTTGACCCCCAGGCCATCTTGCCCAGCGTTGCCCCGAAAAACGATTCCATAAACGGTTTGTATACGAGGCCCGGTACACTAATCAGCACCAAGACGATCATGCTCTTGAGGGCAAAAGTGTTCCAGTAGCTCAGCACAACAACCGGGATAAGGACGAAAAAGTCGACGATCTGAGCGCCGAACCGGATCCAAAATCCCGCCGGCCGCGAGTAGCCTTCCGTTGGTTCCGAGCAGTTGGAGCAGAATTCCACCCACTCTCGAAACTCCTGTCCGCAATTTTTGCATTTCTTGGGTTCCATGCTTTCTCCTTATTTCAAGCCGCATATAATCGGACCGGTATGAACGACGTCCATAGACCATAGTATCAAATCATAATCTTTTTGTGAATAGGCATCCGAACACATAACGTCCCTTCATCTTCAGATTTGTGTTCATGGAGAGTCTCTTCTCTAGTACGTCAGCGGATTTGGAGATTGCCGGCAAGTAAACTCTGTGATGCCGGTGAGAATTGGACAGATCGGGACGCTTGTCATACAATGTCATGCGGAAGGTGATGATATGTGATCTGTGGATACCGTTAGGAGCTACAACATGAAGAGACTTGTCGGCTATTTTCTCAAGGGCCTTGTGATCTTCGTTCCGATGGCCGTGACTATCTTCTTGCTGATATGGGCCTTCTCCAGTTTGGACACCATCTTTCGCCGTCTCTTACCCATGAAGGTGCCCGGCCTGGGAATCCTTCTCACCGTGCTGTTGATAACGGTCATCGGTTTTGTCGCGTCGAACTTTCTGGGCAGGAAGCTGTTTGGGCTTGTAGACAAGATCTTTACGGGTCTGCCTTTGGTGAAGCTGCTCTATTCGGGGGTGAAGGATATTATCCAAGCGTTCGCCGGCGAGAAAAAGAGTTTCGATAAGCCCGTATTGGCCTCGATTTCGCCGGGATCGGCGGCGAAGATCGTCGGATTCGTGACGAGAGAGACTCTTGAAAGCCTCGGGGTCTCGGATCACGTGGCCGTGTACGTGCCTCAATCGTACAATTTTGCCGGCAACGTTTTGCTCTTTCCCAAAGAGTCGGTCCAGCCGCTGGAAATCGAAAGCTCCCAGGCCATGGCGTTCATCGTCTCCGGCGGAGTCTCCGGCGGCTCGTCCTGAATCCCCATACTGTGCAGATCTTGACGCCAAGCTACGTATGGCAAGAAGCTGGGCCGAGGACTCTGACACAAAGCATGATGATGCACAACATGTGCATCGCATTGCGCTAAGCCTCACCCTCCTTTCTTACAGCCGCCCATCGTGGTGACCAGAACAATTGCGATTGAGAAAAGCAAGACTCTTCCATTCATGCGCTTTGTGATCGGTATTGACATAAATAGAATGATATGCCCTCCGAGGCCAATGGTAAAGAGCAAATCTCCACCCTTCAACTGGCAGATAAGGCTTGAATTACTGAAGGAAATGGCTATACGTAGTGGTGTGGACGGTGGCACAGGACTGGCTCGACTGAGCTTTGAACTCCAGGTCGGATTCAGTTGGAGTCTTTTGCTGCCTTTGGGGCTATTAGGTTGAAACGGAGAAGTCGGATTGAAACTCCCTGATGTCACGTTGCGTCTATCCGATTGGATTGAGCGTTTCCCGGCGGATTCGGACTTGCTTTATCCAACTATCGAGGACCGAATGCGGCTGGCGATCAAACTCGCACAACTGAATATCGAGCACAAGACCGGGGGGCCTTTCGGCGCGGGGATATTCGAATGCGAGACCGGTCGTCTGATCGCCGTCGGCGTGAATCTCGTCGAATCGCTCACCTGCTCGATCGCCCATGCCGAAATGGTAGCTATTGCGATTGCTCAGCGTGTGGTCGGTTCCTACGAGCTCGCCAACGAAGCCGACGTTGAGTATGAGCTTGTGACGAGCACCGAGCCTTGTGCCATGTGTCTGGGTGCGATCGGCTGGTCGGGTATTCAAAGCGTCGTCTGCGGCGCCCGCGACGAGGACGCACGCGAGATCGGATTCGACGAAGGGGCCAAACCACACGACTGGGTGAAGTCGCTCGAAGAGCACGGGATCAGCGTCCGCCGGGACGTTTTGCGCGAGCAGGCCAAAGCCGTGCTGCTGGAGTACAGCGAGCGCGGAGGACTCATTTACAACGCGCGGAAGAAGGAGCCGGGACCAATTCCAAAAGTAGACAAGCAGGAAAGGTAAAATAGTGAAACGAACCACATTGATTGGTGTTATTGTGCTCATTGCGACGGCTCTCTCCACAGCGTCCAGTGCCCGAGGCCTGTTGGAGAAAGCCGAGGCGCGCAAAGGCGACCTGCGTCTCTCATCGTACGCTACCTCGGGCTGTGTAGAGCGTCTTGCCACGGACGAGGCCGTCCGCACGCGCGCCTGGGAAACTATCCAGCGAATGGGCCTGACTAAGCTCTACGTCGAAGTTTATCGCGGCGGCCACCTGGTCTCCCCGGAACAACTCGTCTTCGTCCGCGATTGGCTCCGGGACAAGGGCATCGACGTCGTTGGCGGCATTGCAACGGTGCCCGGCGGCAACTTCGGCGTCCGACAAAAAGGTCCTCTCGACTGGTTCAACTGGCAAAACGACAAGACCCGGCGCGACCTCGAAAAAATCGTCCGGATGGCGGCGGGCATCTTCGACACGTTCATCGTGGATGATTTCTTTTGTACGGGCGACACAAGCGCTGAATCGCAAGCCGCCAAGGGCGACCGTTCCTGGGGCGAATATCGCCGGGCCTTGATGACTGATGTGGCTCGGAAGGTTCTCGTTGGCCCCGCCAAGCAGGTCAACTCGGACATTACGATGATCGTCAAGTATCCTCAGTGGTACGACCGGTTCCACCTGTTCGGCTACGACACGCAGACCTTGCCCCGAATCTTCGACCAAGTTTGGGTCGGCACCGAGACGCGCGGGCGGAACACGCAGCGATTCGGCTTCGTTCAGCCTTACGAAGGATTCGTTAACTACCGCTGGCTGGCGGGGATTGCCGGCCGGAAAATTGGCGGCGCCTGGTTCGATCATGGTGATTGCGGTGAGAACGACTTCCTCGATCAGGTCTACACGAGTATCCTGGCCGGCGCGCGGGAATTGGTCTTTTTCAATTTCGATAACGTGATGCTGGGCCACCCCGACCACGACAAGGTCATCGCCCAGTTCGACCGGCTTGCGGACCTTGCGGCCTTTGTTCGCGAGCATCCCGTTATCGGTGTCCCCGCCTACAAGCCGCCGAACAGCGATCCCGCCGGGGACATGTACATCATGGATTTTCTTGGTATGCTCGGTATTCCGCTGGTTCCGGTTCACAAGTTTCCTGTAGATGCGCCGGTCATCTTTCTACCAGCCCAGGCAGCCGCCGATCCGAGTCTCATGGACCACATCAACGAAGCCCGCAATCGAGGCACCCAGCTTATCATCACGACGAACCTGTTGCTCGTATCCAGGCACGGCGATGAGCTGGCACACATGATCGGCGTCAGCCCAAACATAAAATCAAAGCCAACACGTGCCCGACTGGCTGGAGATTCACAAAGTGAGGCTTTTGTTATTGATCTGGAATCTCCTATCGAAGGCAAAGCCGGACCTGGAAACATCGTGTGCAGCTTCGGCGGCAAGGATATCGCGCTTCTGATTGTCAATCGTACATCACGTGGCCGCGTCGCCCTGCTGAACACGCACACCTACAGTCAGGGCGACTTCGACGCGGTTGGCGAGGTGCTGCTCTGCCCTCGACCGCTCGGCCTGCTTGGGATGCGCGGTCCCGCTCTTTCTGCCCTTCGCGAGGCATTTGGCAATGGCACGTCCGCCCTGTTCAAGCTCGGAAGCCCAGCGTTCGACGGCCCAAGTTGCGTCACGTTTCATCCACTGGATTCGTCCCGATCATGCGTTATCCAAAACTTCAACGAGAAGCCGGTTAATGTCACTCTCACCTTGCAGCCCGATGGGGCCACGCTTGGCCGATTCGTGGAAGCGTTTTCAGGCGAAGCCGTTCCTATTCGCGCCGCGAAATCCAAGAACCATGCGGTGCTGGACGTGTTCATCCCTGCAAGAAGCCGTGTTTGGCTGCGACGGGCTGATTGAGAGCGGAGATGTCAATACTGAATCTACTGCACGCGGTCGTCGTAGCTCAAAGAGCCGAGTCTCTCACGCCCAGTCAGATTCAGGATCTACAACAAAGCCGGTTCAGGAAGTTACTACGGCACGCTCTTGAGAAATCGAGATTTTATCAGAGATATTATCAAGAGCACGGAATCACTGGGCGTGACATCGACCAGGTTGAACCAGACGATTTGCCGGTCATCGACAAGCGGATCGTGATGGAAAACTACGACGAGCTTGTCTGCGACCCGACTCTCAAAAGAGATGAAATCGAGCGATTCGTACGCGAATCACCTGATCCGAGCAGCCGTTACAAGGGCGCGTATAAAGTCATTCATACGTCGGGTTCGAGCGGGACGGCCGGCCTGTTTGTTTACGGGCCGCGTGACTGGGCGGTGGCCAAAGCGTTGGGGTACAGGGCGATACGTGAGAAAGTGAATCCGTTCAGGAGGAAGAAGTTGGCGTATATGGGCGCCGCGGGCGGACACTACGCATCCGTAACCACGATCAGCGACATTCCCAGCGTGTTCTTCAAGACCTTGACGTTATCCATCAGCCATCCCCTCGAGCAGATATGCCGGGACACAGATCGCTTTCAGCCTGATGCGGTGATCGGCTATGCCTCCGGACTCGATCTGTTGGCGCGCGAACAGATGGCGGGTCATCTCAGGATTGTTCCCAGGAGGATTTGGAGCAGCGCCGACCCTCTTACTCAGACGATCAGAGCGAACATAGAAAAGGCCTTTGGCGTGTCGCCGACAAATATCTATACTGCGTCGGAAATAATGACCTTTTCGGTGGAATGTGATCTCCACCACCGGCTGCATTATTTCAATGATTGGTTCAGCATTCAGGTTGTGGATGATGATCTGGCACCGGTCGAACGCGGCCAGACCGGCCGCATGGTTGCCACGAATCTTTACAACTATACACAGCCGCTTATTCGCTACCGAATGGACGACGAAATCGTGCTCAGTGATGAGCCTTGTCCGTGTGGTTGGCCGTTTCCGGTCATCGAGAGAATCGCCGGCCGCAACGAGGAGACCCTGTGGTTTGCCAGGGCGGATGGTACAAGAGAGGCCCGGGGACTTAAGAAATTCCAGTTTGTCCAAACGGATCCGGACAGACTGATTATGAAAGCCGTCCTCGACGGCGAAAGGGCCAGCGTTATCCCGGCGATTCACAAGAGGATGACTGAAATTCTTTCCCCAAAGGGGTTGGAAAAGACGGTGCAATTCGAGGTCGAACCGGTCGATCAAATACGCAACGATCCGAAAACCAGCAAGTTCCGGCTTGTCGTTCCGTATCGTGATAAATAAGAGTGCTCTTGGGCGAGTCGCTTATTCCTGGGTCATGCTTTTTAGGTGCTCTTCGATGTTAGCTAAACGAGCGCAAATCTGTAACATCGTCAACATTTTTGATCTATAGTAGAGCAGATATGTCAGGAGGCCGGAGATCACGATCAATACCTTCGTTCCCATATCGGCATAACGGATGAACAAGAATTCGTCTCTGCTAAGAAAATTGCGCAAATGGCTCTCCAGTATAGTCTCCTTCAAAATATACATGGCCAGTAGATATATGACTGTGATCGCCCAGCTTGTTATGGTTATTCGCTTTAGCCGTCGTACCTGAGCCCTGTGATTCTCGACGATTTTCCGTGTTGAATCCTTGTCGACATCCGTTGATTCAGCAAAATCCTTTTCCATTTGCTTGAGGAGCTCTTCTTTTATGTGGTTTGATTTTACCATTTTTACTTCTCCAGGTCTTTTTTTAGCGCAAGCTTTGCATAATGAACGCGTGACTTGACCGTACCCAAGTTGCAGTCCAGAATCTGGGCGATCTGGTGATACGACATTTGCTCCAGGAAACGCAACATGAGCACTTCTTTGTATTCGGCTCGCAATCTCTACAGACACGTATGAACCTTTGCC
>JARRQQ010000017.1:0-16348 GCA_037381725.1 Sedimentisphaerales bacterium | reverse complement strand
AGCGTTAACGTTCTCGACGCCCCCGACGCGGGCGTCAACTTCCGCCCGATTCTTTTCCTGCGCGCTGCCGACGACCCCCGAGAGGCTGACGTTTCCATCGTGGACGGCCACCTTCACCAGTGCGTCGTCCACCCTGACGTCGTTTGCCAGCCGGTCTTTGATCTCTTGCCTGATTTCGGCATCGGACCTGTGCACTTTGAGCTCGACGGAGATATCGTTCTTGACGTCGCGCACGCCCTTGACTCCTTCGGCAACCACTTTGCACAGTTGCTTTTCCTGCCAATCGTCCTCTGTGCCCGTCAACGTCACGATACCGTCATCAGCCCTGGCCTGCACTTTGTACGATGCGGTGGTCGGGTCGCCGTGCAGTGCGCGTTCCACGGCGCTATGCAGCTCTGAGTCGGAGCGGGCGACAGCGGGCTTGACGTTGATATCATTGATGACTGAACGGACTCCCACAACGGCCTCAGCGATTCGCCTGGCTCTTTCCTTGGCCAGGATATTGTCAACGGAGCCGCCGAGTATTACAATGCCATCCTTCGTTTCGACATCGATTCGGTTGGCGGGGATGGCTGAATCCTGCCGGAGTTCCGTCTTGACGGCCGTCGTGATCTCATTATCGGTTACGTATTTCCCTTGCGCCCACAGGGGTTGTGACGCGACGGCGAGCACCAGGAACACCATGCCGCGCGTGACGGAGGATTGGACGCGTCGCACCCTGTTTCTACTGACGGTTTGCGTTCGCTTGCTCATATTCTCTCCCAAAATCCAATAAGATAAACCGACTGTAGCGTCCGTTCGCGACCAGCAAAAGGGCCTGTCCTTTTTGCCTCGCTTTTCTCATCGCTATTGCGAATTCTCTTGTGTTTCGCACCGGTTCTTTATCGACTTGCTTGATGAGCATAGATTGCGCACGGACAGGCCCAGCGGTTCTCGCGGCTCGCGACGCGGCGGACCGGCAACGTACTCGCGCTCGGGCCGCTTGCCCAGCGTAGCCGTGAGAGTCTGGCGTTGTCCGTCTCTAAGCACGAGAAGTCTGATCTGTGTGTCAGGCTTACTCATTGCGATACAGTTCCGCAGTTGCCCCGCCGATTTGGCGGCCTGACCATTGATCTCCAGAATGACGTCGTTTTGTCTCAGGCCGGCGTCCGCCGCAGGCGAGCCGTCAGCCACCTCCGGAACCAGGACACCGTGGACGGTTTTCAAGCCGAAGGCCTCGGCCATCTCGCCCGTCATATTCTGAAACTGTGCCCCAAGAAAGCCACGAACAACTTCGCGCGTTTCGATGAGCTGGTCGGCAATCCACTTAGCCATGTTGCTGGGGATGGCAAAACCGATTCCGACGTGCCCTCCATAGCCCAAGCCGGCAATGTTCATACCGACGGCTTTGCCGTTCAGATCGACGAGCGGACCGCCCGCGTTGCCGAAGTTGATTGCGGCGTCGGTTTGTATGAAATCTTCGTACCTGGCAAGATGGACATCGCTTCTGCCCTTGGCGCTGACGATGCCGGAGGTGACCGTGTGATTCAGACCGAGCGGGTTGCCGATCGCGAGGACCCGCGCGCCAACTTGCGCCTTATCGGAGTCAGCCAGCCCAAGGACGGGCAGATTCTCGCCTTCTATCTTGATGACGGCCACGTCGGAATCCGGGTCGGTCCCTACGATTTGGGCGGTGAAGACCCGGCCATCGAGCAAAACCACCGTTATCCTGTCCGCTCCGGCGACCAGATAATCGGTAGTGAGAATGTAGCCTTTCTCGGAGATGATGAAGCCCGACCCGTTGTTGACCGGCAGCCGGTCATACTGCTCCCACCTCGACGGGCGGCCGCGCGAAGAGAAACCGAACAATTCCTCCCCTGGCCTGCCGAAGGGCCGGCTGAACGGCCATTGCTCCATCGACGGCGGCGGCATGGTGCCGGGAACGTCGGTCGTGATTCCGACCACGGCGGGCGAGGCCTGCTCCGCTGCCGTCGGACCTCTCGTCGAAAAACACCTGTTTGCAATACGTGGAAGGCTATAGCGCTGCTCGACGGGTCGAAATGGGGGAAATCCTTCATCTGGCGTGGCAAAACACCTAACGAAGCCGCCTGGCGGGGTAGCTGGCACGCCGACAAGAACCCGTCATCTTCTGCAGACTCAGCATTTCTCAGCGACAGATTAAGGAATCCCCCTATTTGCGCCTGCCCGTCCGCCTCGTAAGCTGCTTTGTAGTGTCAATTGTCGGTGGTTTTCACCCATGGATGGCGCAGGGCTCGGTTGGCCCGTCAGGTAATCCGGACCCGAAAGATGGAGTAAGTAAACAAATGGAAGCGACCAAAACGGTGGTGACGACTTTGACGCTGCGCAAGCCGAATGGTTCAGTTGGAACGAGGCGGTGACGTGAGGGGACCAAGCCGAGATCACGCGGCAGAGATTTCTGACTCGCAGGAAGAATTTAATCACCCCGCCGGGGGTATCAGCAACTGAAGGAGTTTTTATGGCGTCGGTGTGTTTCTATTTCCAAGTGCATCAACCCTACAGGCTTCGGCATTATACGCTCTTCGACGCGGGGACGGACTACTTCGACGACGCCAAGAATGCGGAAGTTTGCCGAAAGGTCGCTCGCAAGTGTTACCTTCCTGCGAACCAACTGTTGCTGGAGCTTATCGAGAAGCACCAGGGAGAATTTCGCGTGGCGTTCGGCGTCACGGGAACCGTGCTGGAGCAATTCGAGCAGTACGCCCCGGCAGTCCTGGACAGCTTCCAACGGCTCGCGGATACCGACTGCGTCGAGTTTCTCTCGGAGACCTATTATCACAGTCTGAGCTTTCTCTATTCACAGAACGAATTCATCGAGCAGATCGACGCGCACCGGCAAAAGATTCAAGACTTGTTCGGCCAGACCCCGAGAGTCTTTCGGAACACGGAACTCGTGTACAGCAACACGCTCGCGGAGATCATCGAGCAGATCGGCGGCTTCGACGCCGTCATCACCGAAGGCGCGGACCATATTCTCGAGTCCCGAAGTCCGAATTTTGTGTACCGTCCGCCGAACTCGACCGAATTGAAACTTCTTCTAAAGAACTATCACCTCAGCGATGACATCGCATTCAGGTTCTCCAATCGAGACTGGAGCGAGTGGCCTCTGAAGGCGGACAAGTTCTCAAGCTGGGTCAACGCCGTCAACGGCAACGGCCACGTCGTCAACCTCTTCATCGACTATGAGACATTCGGAGAGCACCAGTGGCAAGACACAGGTGTTTTCGAGTTCATGCGTCATTTGCCCCAGGAGATCCTCCGGCATCCGGACAACAATTTCAAGACACCGTCTCAGGTCGTGAACTCGTATGACGCCGTGGACGTCGTGGATGTTCCGAACCTGATCAGTTGGGCGGACACGGAAAGGGATTTGTCCGCCTGGCTGGGCAACCCAATGCAGCAGAACGCGATTGCCGAACTGTACGGGCTGGAGCGCACCGTGAAGCAATTAGGCGACACGGACCTTCTCACCGCCTGGCGGCGGCTCCAGGTCTCCGACCATTTCTATTATATGTGCACGAAATATTTCGCCGACGGAGACGTTCACAAGTACTTCAACCCGTATGACACGCCCTACGATTCATTCATCAATTTCATGAACGTCCTCGACAATCTCAAGCTGCGGTGCCTTGCCATATCGAGCCAAGGTCGGCAGGGAATAGCGTGTTAACGCCGCGCAGACCACGAGGAAATTAGAACATCGCCGAGCGCGCTCAGTCACGCACATCGAAGGTCGAAGCAGCAGGTCCGGACCGGATCAAAGCGGTTTGATCATAATCTCACGGACGATGATCTTCATCGGCCCGAACTGGGCGCCCGGATGGACCTGGAACCCCAGCTTGCCGGAGTCCGACGTGTCGTCGTGGACGTCCGCGGTTTGGTGACCGTTGATCCATACCTGAAGGTGGTTGCCCTCGGCGCGGACTTTGATCGAGTTCCAGCCTTCCCGGTTCACGATGCTCTTGTCCGTGTTCATGGCCAGGAACATTTTGCCTGGACAATAGAGGGTGCCGGAGTAGCACTCAGGGTCCTTATATTCCAGAATATCCGCCTGATAGGCCTTTTGTGGGGACTGATAACGGAACCACAAGCCACTGTTGCACGGCCATTCGACCCGGTAGATCAGGCTCACGACAAAATTGGTGTAGCTCTGCGTTGTGAAAAGGTCTCCCGGCGCGTTGTTCTCCCCCTGCGTTCCGATGAGCACGCCGTCTTCCACGGCCCACTTGGCGTTGCCCGTAGATTCCCAGCCGGTCAGATCCTTACCGTTGAAAAGGCTCACCGCCCCATCAAAATCTCTGTCTATAGCGGGGCCTTTGCAGCATTCGGAGCAACCCGCCAGCAAACTCAACGCAACGACACATCCGACAGCTAACCATGCACGCGACATAGTACTCTCCATCAGTAAAATCCGAAATTCCAAACCAATGCAAAACTCCAATGGCCAAACAACAGTTAAGTCTACTCTTTCCAAATATCCGCCGTTCTGGCCTCGACGTCAGGCATCTCAGGCAGCGGGGCGCTGGGCGTCGGCTCGTACCAGAACGTCGCGCACGACCAATCGTCCTCCGTCTCCGCCAGCCCGTTGCTCCAGGCGATCTGCTGGATCGTGATGCGGCACTCTTTCTGCCACGAGATCGGGTCGGGAATGTGCCAGCGATACATCGAGACGAAATTGTTCTCATTCAGGCTGCACCCGTTGTAGAAATAGGGCGTCTGCTGCATCCCGTACGACAGGCCCACGTAGTCCTCGCTGCCTGTACCGCAGATGGTCGGGAAGTTCGTATCGCCGTCCATGTAGACCTTGATCTCCCCCTCGCCCCACCACTGGCCCGGCGTCAGATTGCGTACGCCGATGACGGCGCCGATGAACCTGCCCTTGTTGTTCCGCTGGGGCAATATGACAAAATCTTTCTTGATGACGGTGGGATTCTGCCGGGCAAACAGCACATGAAGCCGGCCGACGTCCTTCGGATGCTTGTCCTCGACAGTGTAGTCAATCTGGTAGAACAGGGGCACGTCTTCTCTGCCTTCGTTGGTCAGCGTCATCCTCGCGTGCTGCGTAAACGGCATGGGTAACCAGATGTTCATGCCCGCGTTCTTTCCCAGCGAATGCACGGCGGAAAAATACGGCATGACCTTCCCATGCGCGAAGCCCATGAAATCACCGATCGGGCATTCGATGCTCGGATGGTCCTGTCCCTCCCACCAGGCACGCAGCATGAGGCTCCGCAGGTTCACGGGATTGTTTCGCGTCGTCATCCAGATATGCCGAATCGTACCCGGTCCTTCGATGTCACAAAGCTCTATCTCCTGGCCGGGCGTTAGCCTCTTGGAGGGCGAGCCTTTTCGTCCGGTGCCCAAACGGCTGGAAGTTTGTCCCCCCTGGCCCGCCCCGCCGGACGGATTCTCGAAAGAAATCGAACGCGACGTTAGCCCCGTATCCAGCATGTAGGGTGTCGTGACAACGTTCACGGCCTTCGGGCCGGGTGTGCAGCCCAGCAGGACGACCATCAACAGGGAACACAACATCCTTTCTGCCACAATCCTCTGATGAATCATGACGTCTCCTTTCTGCATTGTGAGCTGAAATCTTCTTTCAAACCGGCAAGAGAGTCTATCCGAACCCGGGACGCGCGTCAAGGACGTTCGGACCTTTGCGGAGGAAGAAAAAGCCTTGTGTTCAGACCATTTGTTCGGTAGGATGCGACGATGGGGCATGCAATAAAGAGAATAATATCAGCGTCGCGCAGAACCGATATTCCCGCATTCTACGGCGATTGGTTTATGCGCAGGATTCGGGAAGGATTCGCGGGCATCGCGCATCCGTTCGGCGGGCGCAGGTACATCGTGTCGCTGAGGCCTGAAGACGTGGCGTGCTTTGTCTTTTGGTCCAAGGACTTCGGGCCTTTTGTCGAGAACCTGAAGGTCCTTGACAACCTCGGATACAAGTTCTATTTCAACTATACCGTCACCGGCTTGCCGGAGGTGTTCGAGAGTCGCGTGGACAAACGTGCGGCGGTAGAGGCTCTCAAGCGACTCAGCGACACCTATTCACCGCGACGTATTAACTGGCGGTTCGATCCGATCATCTTCTCCAGCATCTGTGATCGCGAGTTCTTTCTGAGGGTCTTCGAGACCCTCGCGCGGGAATTGGAAGGCTACGTCGAGCGGTGCATCATCAGCTTCGTGACGGAGTACAACAAGGTCAAACGCAACTTCACAGAGCTTCAGAGGACTTCAGGTGTGCGAATCGCGAACGACAGCGAAGGCCGCAAGGTCGAACTAGCCAACGAATTGGCGGCCATTGCCGAGCGTCACGGCATCCGGATGTTCTCCTGCTGCGGCGACTATCTGACCGGATCCAAAATCCAAGAGGCCCATTGCGTCGACGGTGCTCTTATCGAGGAGCTTTTCTTCCCGGAAGGCTTCTCTTATAACGACAAACCCACGCGGAAAGGATGCGGCTGCGCGCAAAGCACCGACATCGGCGCCTACGACACCTGCCCCCACGGCTGCGTTTACTGTTACGCCAACGCCAACAAACGCCGAGCCCGTACAGCGTTTGAGGCACACGATAGAGACAGCGCTTTCCTAGGCCAGACCAAATCCGAATCCGACCGATGGCTCGCCGAGATTCAAGGCCATACGGCGTTATACAAATGATCTGACGACGAGATGGTCACGCCGACCCGTTCGACTGGGCTCGGGACAGACCTTTCGGTCGGCTCGCATTGGCGTCAAGACGCTACGCGCATCATTGCGACCCGCTGCACTACTTCGCGGCTCATGCCATGAACAAAACGGGTCGTCGGGCGTGTCTCAAAGCACTTCGGAATTGCACGCGCGGATTACGTCGATGCGAGCCGCAAGACGAACTTCTCCATGGCCACGGGGGCTTTTGTTCGGCCGGTTTTGATTTGATAGTCGGTTTCGGCCAGGTACTGGAGGCACGCGCCGATTTGTCTGAGGCTCATTCCGCGAAGCTGGGCGAAGAAACCGTCCTTGTTGCCCCAGAGGCGGAGCTTTCTCTCGACCTCGGTCCGGCCGATGCCTTTTTCGAGCAGTGCTTTGGCGTTGAACAGCCGACGGAAATGGAACGCGAAGGCGCCGACAATGGTGTACTCTGCTGATTTGTCGTCGGCGAACATGCCCCTGAGCCGCTCGACCGCCGCTCCGGCGTTGCCAGCGATCATGGCGTCGATCACAGAGAAGGCGTTGAACAGGCGATTGTGGCCGACCAGAGCCTCTATGTGCCTGGTGGTGATGACTTTCTCGACGTCCGTGAACAAAGCCAGCTTGTCTACCTCGCTGTAGAGTCGCGTCAGCTCGTCGCCGGCCAGTTCGACTAGAAGCTCGGCGGCGTCCCTGTTCAACCGCTTCCCGTAGGCGTCGTTCGCGTAGTCAGTCAGCCGCCGGGGCAGCTCCCATCGCTTCGGCTCCGCGACGCTGATGAGTGTTCCGACTTTCGGCAGTTTCTTGGCCAGCTTTGTGCGGGAATCCCAGTTCTGCACGGTCAGTACGAGCCGTCCCGTGGGGCAGGGATGCTCGAAATACTTCTCCAGTAGCGGACGGTTCTTGGAGATGAAATCCTCCGCCCGGCGGATCAGCACGACACGCTTGTCGGTGAGAAACGGGGCCGTTCGCAGCTCATCCAGCACCTCCGACGCCGAGACCGAATCTCCCTGAGCATTCAGGAGGGCGGTCGCTCTTTGCGCTGGCTTCAGTAACTCGTCAAGCAGCGTGCTGCACCGGGCGCCGACGAGAGAATTCTCCTTGCCGGCAATCACATAGATCAGCTCGTGTGAATCACGTTTCACGAATTTTCCTGTGGTTCGTCCTCCTCCGCGACGATCTTGGCGGCCGCGACGAGCTTGTCGCCGGGATTGAGCTTGATGAGGCGGACGCCCTGCGTATTCCTCCCGATCGAGCGAATCTCGTCCAGACCCGTGCGAATAATCATCCCCTGAGCGGTGATCATCATCAGGTCGTCTTTGCCGCGAACCGCCTTGAGGGTGACGACTTTGCCGTTTCGGTCGCTGGTCTTTATGTTTTTGAGGCCGAGGCCGCCCCGGCTTTGCGACCGGTAGCTATCCAGGCCCGTCCGCTTGCCGTACCCATTTTCGCAGACCGTGAACAAGGCGGCTTTCTCCTCGACGATCACCATGCCGACGACGGCGTCGCCCGGGCGCAGCTTGATCCCGATGACTCCGCGTGAGACCCGGCCCATCGAACGCACCTGGCTCTCATCGAAGCGAATCGTCATGCCGTCTCGTGTGCCCAGTATGATGTGATCGGTCCCGGTGGTCAGCGCCACACCGATCAAATCGTCGTTCGGGTCGAGATTGATGGCGATGACGCCGTTGGCCCTCGGATTGCCGTAGGCGGACAGCTTGGTTTTCTTGACCAGTCCATTCTGCGTGGCCATGACTAATTGCCGTTGGGGTTTGTCCTCGTCCTCTTCGTCGTCAAAGCTGCTAACGTTAATAATCGACGCGACCTGCTGGCTGCCCAGCCTCAGCAGGTTGACGATATTCCTACCCTTACTCTGGCGGGACATGCTCGGCACGTCGTAGACCTTCAGCCAATAGCATTTGCCCCGATTAGTAAAAATAAGCAGGTAATCGTGCGTCGAGGCGATGAAGAGGTGCTCGATGAAATCGCCTTCCTTCGTGTCGGAACCAATGATGCCCTTGCCGCCCCGGCCCTGCTTGCGGTAGGTATCGATTGGCAATCGCTTGACGTATCCGCCGTGGCTGACAGTGACGATCACTTCCTCCTCGGCGATCAGGTCCTCGACGGCAAACTGCTCGGCGGCCGCGGTAATCTTCGTCCGTCTGGCGTCGCCGTATTTCTCCTTTATCTCGTAAATGTCCTCCCGAATGATATCCAGCAGAAGCTGGTCGTTGGCTAAGATCGCCTCATAGCCTTCGATCTGCTCGGTCAGGTCCGCGTATTCTTTGGCGAGCTTCTCGATCTCCAGGCCGGTGAGCCTCTGGAGCTGCATCGTGAGAATCGCGTCGGCCTGCGGGCCGGTCAGGAAGTGCTCCCCGACGCTCCTTTCCCTGACGAAGGCTTCCGGGAGGATCTTCCTCAATGTAGCCAACTCGGCCAGTCGCAAAGGCTTCCTCATCAGGTTCAACTTTGCGGTCGGCGCATCGGGAGACGCTTTTATCAGGTCGATAATCTCGTCGATATCACTGACGGCTAAGATGAGGCCCTCGAGGATGTGCGCCCTGTTTCGACACCTCTTCAGGAGGAACCGGCTTCGCCTGCGAATAACCGTTTTGCGGTGCTCGATGAAGTAGTCCAGCATCTGGCGGATGTTGAGTGTTTCCGGCCGATTGTTCACCAGTGCGATGTTCGCAATGGCGAACGTGCTCTGCAAAGGCGTGTAGCGGTATATCTTATTCAGGGCGACGTCGGCGTCGGCGTCCCTCTTTAAGTCCACCACGATCCGCAGGCCATGGCGGTCCGATTCGTCTCTGACGTCGGAAACTTCCGGCAGCGTGTTGTTCTGGACGCACTCGGCGATCTTCGAGACAATTGTGGTCTTGATGACCATGTACGGAATCTCGGTGACGACGATTCTCTCACGACCCTTCTTGGTCGTCTCAATCTCCACCTTGCCTCGAACGGTCAGGTGGCCCCGGCCGGTCGTGTAGGCCTGCATGATCCCCTTCCGGCCGCAGATGATCCCACCCGTCGGAAAGTCCGGGCCGGGCAGACGCTTGACGATATCCTTGAATCCGCAGTTCGGGTCGTCAATGACTATAAGAAGGGCGTCGCAGATCTCCTTGATGTTGTGCGGCGGGATATTCGTAGCCATGCCCACCGCGATTCCCGTCGAACCGTTGACCAACAGGTTCGGGAACTTGGCCGGCAACACCGTAGGCTCCATTCGAGTCTCATCATAGTTCGGCACGAAATCCACCGTGTCGTACCTGATGTCGTCGAGCATGTCCGTGGCCGGCGCTGCCATTCTCGCCTCGGTATATCGCATCGCGGCCGGCGGGTCAGAGTCGATGCTCCCGAAATTCCCCTGCGGATCGACCAGGGGATAGCGCATGTTCCAGTCCTGACCTAACCGTACCAGGGTCCCGTATGTGGCCTGATCGCCGTGGGGATGGTAGTTTCCGCCGGTATCACCGACGATCTTCGCACACTTGCGATGCTTGCTTCGCGGCCCGAGGTTTAGGTCGTTCATCGCCACGAGGATGCGTCTCTGCGAGGGCTTCAAGCCGTCGCGGACGTCCGGCAGCGCGCGCGAGACAATCACGCTCATCGCGTAGTTCAAATATGAGTTCTTCAGCTCATCGAGGATACGCATATCCTCGAATTGCTCCGGGGGCTTTGTAGTTTCTGCCATACGTTCCCAGTTATTCCTTCGTGGCTCGTTGCTCGTGACTCGGCCCACGCCGATTCATGCGCGCAAACACCCTACTCGCGGGGCGCCAAAAAGTCAAGCGTTCTCGGTTTTCGATTTTCGGTTGGCGCGGGGGATACTTCGGACATTCAGCAACCGGCAATCGGCAATCGCAAATCGCCACTATAGCGGCTCAATGAAGATATTCCGGAACTCGATAGGGCCGCCTTCGCTTTGCAGGCAAATCCAGCCGGACGTTACCGTGGCCTTCTCAGCTTCGTTCTGAAGTGTGCCGTTGACGTAGCACCGAATGGTGTCTTTCAGGCAGTAGATTTCGTAGGTATTCCACTGTCCGGGGGCGTATTCCGTGCTCTTTTCCATCTTGGGTATGACCACGAATTGTTTCCTCGGGTCCTGCATGACGTGGCCGTTCACCGTGACCCCCGTACCGTTCATCAGCACCATGTCGCCGGCACTGCCCGACTTCAATTGACATTCGATGCACTTGGGCCAGACCTTGTCCGGTCCGGAAGCGTGGAGCAGCACGCCGCTGTTGGCGGGCACCTCGGGCCACCGCCATTCGACGTGCAAGCGGTAATTGCTGAATCTGTGCTTGGTTCGCATGTATCCGTTGGGCTTGCCTTTACAGTAAATGACACCGTCTTTGACGGACCAGACGTCCGCCGTGTTGACGGTGTCGTCTGGAATGTACAACTTCCAGCCCGCGAAGTCTTTGCCGTTCCACAGCATGGCCTTCTTCGCCCCGAACGGCCCGCCTCCGCAGCCGGCGAGCGCCACGAAACACGCGGCCACGATACCCGATGCCAGCAACCTGTGGCGCCAACCGTCCTCAAGTGGACTTGCAACCTGCCTCATTTTCTTGTCTCCATCAAATCCTTTACAGCTCGACCTTCCTTTCCCGATCCCGAACTCGCTTCGGAATGGGGCTCAACGCTACGGCCCAGCCTCCTGGGGCATTAAGATACCAGAGTTCCGCGGCAAAAGCAACTCCAGGGAATCCGACACTTTGCCGGGGCGTCCGCTCTTACCGCCGAGATCGCAGAGATGCCGGGACTGGACAGAGGCAAGTGAATATGGTAAAATAGATGCTTGTAAAATATAAGAGGTTTTCTTCACGTACGAATCGGGACTCGATGGACGCGCAACGAGGCGCGAAATTGTGAGGAAGAAATGAATATCAAGAAGATCAGAGAGTTCCTTTGCAAGTCCTGGAAAGAGTGCCGGGTAACGATTCTTGTCATCGTTTTCGTCGTGATTCCGTTAAAATCATCGCTGGCGGACTGGAATTGGGTTCCGACCGGCTCGATGAACCCGACCATCCTGGACGGCGACCTGATCTACGTGAACAAAGTCGCCTACGACTTGCGATTCCCTCTGACGCTTCACCGGCTGGCAAAATGGTCAGACCCTCAAAGGGGCGAGATTATCGTTTTCTTCTCTCCTGAGGATGGCACCCGGCTGGTCAAAAGAGTTATTGGCGAGCCCGGCGATACCGTCGAAATGCGAGCCAACACGCTCTTCATAAACGACGAGCCGATCGCCTACACGCGGGTCGATCCCGAATATACCGAAGAGCTGCCCCGCAATCTGAAACACAGATGCATTGTGGCAATAGAGAACTTGGAGGGATTCACGCATCCGGTCATGAGCATCCCATCGATCCCCGCCGCGAGGAATTTCGGGCCTGTGACTGTGCCCGAAGACCACTATTTCGTCATGGGCGACTACCGAGACAATAGTCGCGATTCGAGATATTTCGGATTCGTCGATCGAAAATCCATCGTCGGCAAGGCCAAGGGGGTCATCGGCTCGTTCGACATCACCGACAAGTTCCAGCCCCGGTTCGACCGGTTCTTCTCCGCCCTGAAATAGTCATAGTGGCGTGGGCATTCCCTCGACTGCGCTCGGGGCAGGCTTGCCCGCGTTCGGTCGCCAGGCTATGCTCGCCGCAAGTTGGAAAATGCCTTTCCGGATTCTTGCCTGAAATAATCTCTCCATTGCCACGACTAATATCCTGAACGTGGTCTTCTATGGAAAGGTTGTCTATGAAGTCTCATTCGGGGAAAGTCTCTCGTGCGCTGGTCGTTTTGGGGATTGCGGGAATTGTTTGGCCGGCGGGCTTGGCTGCCCGTCAGGACGTCAAGCAACGGGTTTCCGAACCCGGGCAGTATGAAGGTTACTCGGAACCCGTCTATGACGGCTGGCGACGAGATTCGCTGTACGTGACTGTTCGGGACGGCACGAAGATCGCGATGGACATCTTCCGGCCGACGCGCCGGGGAAAATTACATTCTGAGCCTCTGCCAGTCATTTGGGAGCATCGTCGTTACCAACGGGCCTCGCAAGATAAGGACGGTCGAATTTTCTCTCAACTGGATCGGCAAGACCATCCCATGAGGAAAGTCGTTCTCTACGGATACGTCTATGCCGTGGCGGCGGTACGGGGCAGCGGCGCCTCTTTCGGCACACGAATCGACCCGACGCCTCCACAAGAGAGTCTGGATGCTTACGATATCACCGAATGGCTGGCCGCCCGGCCCTGGTGCACCGGCAAGGTGGGCATGTACGGCATCTCATACTCCGGCACGGACCAGTTCATGGCCGCAAGCGCAGCGCCACCCCACCTGAAAGCGATCTTTCCGGAAATGGCCATGTTGGACTTATATGATATGGTGTATCCGGGAGGGATCTTTCGACACACTTTCATGCGACACTGGGCGCAAGAAGTTCGGGAATTGGATTTGTACTTGGCGAGGAAGCCGGCACCTGTAGAGGGAGCCTCGGACAAAGACCTGCAAGAGACCCTTGCCCAACATAAGGATAATTTCGATGTGGACAAGGCCGCATCAGCGCCTTACCGGGACAGCGTGATCGAGGGGGCCGGAGCGGTATGGCGGGATCACAGCCCTTCCAGCTATATTGATCAGGTGAATCGCTCCGGCGTCGCGGTCTATCAGCGGGCTGGCTGGTTCGATATGTATCCGCGCGACATGCTGATATGGTTCAACAATTTGAAGGTCCCGAAGAAAATCGTCATCGGCCCCTGGAATCATTATCAAAGCAACGGCCTTGACCGAGCGACCGAGATGCTTCGCTGGTACGACTACTGGCTCAAGGGCATTGACAACGGCATCATGGACGAGCCGCCCATCCTGTATGGTGTCATCGGACTACCCAGAGATAAGTCTGTACGATGGTCCAATCAGTGGCCCCCGGCGCCCAGTCACCCGGTTGCGTATTATTTTTGCGACGGGGCGTCACATTCGGTGGATTCCGTCAACGACGGCCGGCTCAGCACCGCCGCCTCGGCACCCGGGACCGACCGCTACAAAGTAGATTACACTACCACCAGCGGCCCAAGGTCGCGCTGGGCCGGTGGGCCTCCGGCGTATCCGGACATGACGGCTAATGATCGCAAGGCGCTCACCTACACCACGGCTGCTTTGACGGACGACATTGAGATAGCCGGACATCCGATCGTTCACCTGTGGATTGAATGCTCGGCCGACGACGACGTCGATCTGTTCGCCTATCTGGAGGAGGTCGAGCCGGACGGGCGATCGACGTACATAACCGACGGCTGCTTACGGGCCTCACATCGACGGCTCAACACACCGGATCATCACCGCATGGGCCTGCCCTATCATCGCGGCTTTGCGCAAGACAAGAAATCCCTGCCCGACAAACCCGTCGAGCTTATCTTCGATCTGTATCCGACGGCGAATCTCTTCGAGGCGGGCCATCGAATACGTCTGTCCATCACCTGTGCGGACCGCGACAACAATCAAACCCCGCGCATCGATCCCGCGCCGGAGGTGACGGTCTATCGGACTCCTGAACGGCCTTCTCGTATCGTATTGCCGATTTACAAAGCGCAATAAATCAGTCGTGGAACCCCTTCGCGAAGCCCTTGCGAATTCCGAAGTGACTATCCCGTTCGTGCGAATGTCCCTCGTTGCCGGCATTGCGTTTATTGCTTAGGGGCTACCAGCAGATGGTTCGTAGTGACGCCGTAAGGCGTTCTCGGAGATGCCCTCATGGGCACACTACAAACCCAATACTGCCTCCCACCGAAAAGACCGGCCGCGTTTCGTCATTCTGCCCGGAGGCGCAGCATGGGCTATTTCCAGCCGGCCATGCGATACGAGAGGCCAATCGTGTGAGCAGATTCCGAGCCCACACAAAGCCTTCGCACCCGAGAGGCTCATAGTCTTTTCGATTAGTCGAAACGACTATGAGCATAATTTGATTAAGGCAATGGACCTTTCGGGTTGCGATTTGATCTGGGCGGGTCGCCCTGGTAGGACCGTTCCGGAGCACTCTGCCGCAGACGCCCCCACCCGCACGCCGGCACGTTTCGGTCCGGGCCACTGCACCACAATCTACAAATCAACTAATTCGCTAATTCACCAATCCTCTACTCGTGTGTCTTGACGAGTCGCAGGACGACATCGCCCCCTTCCCAGGGAGACACCAAGTCCCGGTATGCGCCTCCTTCGACCGTGCCGCCATCGGCTGCGAGGCCATCTTTGGCCCGATACCATTCGATACGGAACGTGCCGGCTGCGGCGCTCAGATCCAGTCGAAGTCGAGGCGTCCTGTCCGCACGACAGCGGGCCGCTTTCCTGTCCCCGGCGGCGTTCGGATGGTAGATGAGGTACTCTTGTGTACTCCGGCGCATGAGCTTCGGCGCCCGAACCGGGTCCTGAACGGCCGGATCGCTTACCAGGCCGGGGTCCGGCTCGAAATCCGACAATTCGATCTGTCTTTCGTGGAAATATCGTTGGATATGCGGGACCGAATCCAGTCCGATCAACGGCGCGGTGAAGGGAGTGTGGTTCCTCCAGGGCGCCGTCGTAGGGCGCTGGCCGGTCTGCGAGTAGGGGTGTAAGACCCACCAGCGTCCGCCGTAGTTGGCCGAGCCGCCCGACAGCAGCCAGGACCAGAAGAGCCGGCGTTGGTAGTATCGCATGTTCAGTGGGTCCAGGTTGACGCGGTCTTGCTCGTAACGGTCCTCGCCGAGGAAGACGGGCTTGGCGAGACGCCAATAGCGCTGGCAGGCGGAGGCGTCGAGATTATAGTTGTCCTCGAGATGAAGATAGGTCGCCCAGTCCTCCTTGCCGAAGTAAAAGGGGACTTGCCGGGCGTGGCCCGTCGATAGCGGGTGGCTCCACGGGTCGTGCCGCTGGAAATAGGTGCCCACCTCCCTGGCGAAAGCGTTGTTGTTGGGGTATTCCGGGCCGTAATGGGCGTCGTTGACAACCAGCCAGAATATCTGTGGAAACGCGGCGTAGCGGGCGATCATCCAGCGCAGGAGACGCTCTTTTTGCGAGGCGCTCAGCGCTTTCCAGAAAGTCTCATCCTCCTTCCATTTCGACCCTCGCGGGAAAAGGATGAATTGCACGTAGACGTCGGGATAGTTCTCCAGCAACCACTGGAGGCGCCGGTCGGTTTCCTGAAAGTGATTCAGGCGAAAGTGGGTGAAATCCGCGTCGGCGAAAATGCCGTCGGACCACATTTCCGCTTCGTCGATCCGGAATCCCTTCGGCCCGCAGACGTCGAAGGACCGGAATGACGTTATGCCTTTCGCTACCGCATCGTGGACGTAGGCGGTGAAATCCTCGAACGGGATCGGGTGGCCGGCAGCGTCGTGGGTGCAGAGCAAAAAGTAAGCGGTGTCGTTGAGATTCAGAAACCATCTCCCGTTCTCGGTCATCCATTGCCGAGGATTCTTAGGATGGATCAGCAACCGGCCTCGCAGGTTGGAATCCGCCGCCTCGAAGGTTCCACTCCGCCCGTCGAGTCCTTTATCGGTCACGCAGGAGCAAACCCATCTCCACGTCCCCGGCTCGCTGATGTAAACCCTGGCTCGCCAGACGTTGTCGCCGTCATAGAAGGCGTACACCGTTTTAGCAAGATCATCTCCCGACAGCGGCGTGAAAG
>JARRQQ010000016.1:0-15239 GCA_037381725.1 Sedimentisphaerales bacterium | reverse complement strand
ATTTCAAAACGCTTGATATACGTGACTCCCCACTCGGTATACACTGTGGTGAAGACCAGGTCACGCTTATAAATGCCACACCAGATGAGGCCATCGTCAATATAGTAGGTAGCCGGTGGTGGCATCACTACAAAAGTGCCGTTCCTTTTGACGATCAGCAATTTGTCGAGTGATGAACAATTGAGCAGTGATTCACCTTTGACAGAGTAGCCGAGGAATCCCTTCTTCGGGTCGATGTTTATGCTCAGCTCATTAGAAGTGAGCTTACGAACGTCAAGGGCCTTGAAAGTCTCGATCTTTGTACGTCGGGGAAATGCTTGCATGTATTTCCTGATGAGCGTTTTGAGGTACCCTACAGCGTAAGCCTTGAGATTCTTGAGGTTCTTCTCCACTTCGGCCAACTCTTTCAGGATGGCCTCAATGTCTTTACGATGTGTCTCAATATCAAAACACGGGAAATGCGATTGATACGTACGCCAAACAGCATTTCAATGTAGTTTATGGTGATGTCACGTTTGAGTTTGGGCCGGAAGGGTTCCAGACCTTCGAATACGGCCTTCGTTACCGCTTGGTAAGTCTTACATTCTTCGATCTTTTTGTAGATACGATTTTCAATAAATACCTGGATGAGGGTCTTGTTGTGGAAGGCCTCGAGGAGATTGCGTTTCCTGAGTGCCAGTTCACGGCACAGGATGTCCAGAAGCTGGCGTACATTCTCGCGGAGTACCTGTTCGGTATTCATCTCTACCGGGCGCTTATTGCAGATGACCGTGATCTGGCTGGAGACAGATATCTCACATTTTGTGAAGGCATACAATGCCTTGAGGGCCCTGTCCTGATTGGCACCCTGGGAAAGGGTGACTTCAATGCCTACCTTCTCTGCCGTGAAATCATTGATGGAGCGTACGGCGACTTTCTTTCTTTTGACCGCCTCTTCGATCGAGCTGATCACCGATTCGGTGGTCTGCATGTAAGGAAGCTCCTTGATCAGCAGCTGGTTGGAGCCCTGTTTTTCGATGCACGCACGGATTTTTACCTTACCGAATCCTTTGTCGTATTCGTTAACATCCATTACCCCGCCCGTCTGGAAATCGGGCATGACATTGATCTGGACCGGCTTCCTCCTGTTTTCCTCTATTATCTGGATCTCGGCCTCCAACAACTCGATAAAGTTGTGCGGCAAAATGCGCGTGGACAGGCCCACAGCAATGCCCTCAGCACCGAGCATCAGAAGAAGCGGTAGCTTGGACGGTAGGGTAACCGGCTCTTGATTGCGCCCGTCATAGCTGGCGATGAAGTTCGTCAGATCCTTGTTGAACAACTCATTGCGAGCGAGTTCTGTCAGACGGCACTCGATGTATCTGGGAGCTGCTGCGTTATCGCCAGTAAATATGTTGCCGAAGTTGCCCTGGCCTTCAATGAGGTAGTACTTGTTGGTCAGTGTGATCAGGGCATCGCCAATGGAGGCATCCCCATGCGGGTGATATTGCATCGTGTGGCCCACGACATTGGCCACTTTGATGAAGCTCCCGTCGTCCTTTTCCTTCAGGGCATGCAGGATACGACGCTGAACGGGCTTGAGACCGTCGGCCACGTTGGGAATAGCCCGTTCGCAAATGACATAGGAGGCATATTGCAGGAAGTTGAAGTCGATCAGATTGGTAAGCGGCCCGTGCCGGTCATGGACGGGCAGATGATCCCATGCCGTCGGGGGTTTATCGCCATTACCAGCGTCGGAGCCTTGAGCCTCCGCTGAAGTAATTGATTGTCTATCTGGATCAGTTAAGTCTTCAATAGATGTCCGTATTCCATCATCTTTCCTGCCACGACCGGACCGTTTATCCTGGCTGGAGGTGGATTCTTCTGTAAATAGAAAGGCCTGTTGTTCCTTGCTCATACCAGTACTTCTTCGTCGATGATGAGTTTGTCCATGATGTAGTTGCGACGTTCTTGTGTATTCTTTCCCATATAAAACGCCAGAGTTTCACCGATGGAGTGTTCCCCGGATATTGTGACCGGTCTTAACCGCATGTCTTTGCCGATAAAAGCCTTGAACTCTGACGGCGATATCTCTCCGAGTCCTTTGAATCGGGTTACTTCATGGGCCCGTCCGAGTTTCTTCATAGCGGCATCGCGCTGCTCTTCGGAATAACAGTAGAGCGTTTCTCTCTTGTTACGCACTCGGAACAGAGGCGTTTCGAGGATTTTGAGGTGCTCGCGTTCAACCAGCGACTGAAAGAAACGCAGAAAGAAAGTGATCATCAGATTACGGATATGCAAACCATCCACGTCGGCATCCGTGGCGAGGATCACGTGGTTATATCGCAGATCGTCAACATTCTCCTCTATGTCCAGGCTCTTCATGAGGTTGAAGATTTCTTCATTTTTGTAGAGCGCATCCCTCTTGAGGTCACAGACGTTTAGAGGCTTGCCTTTGAGTGTATAGATCGCCTGAGTATTGACGTCCCGGCAGCTCACTAGGGAACCGGCCGCGGACTGACCTTCTGTGATGAAGATAATGGTGTCTTTGTGCAGACCCTTCGCGTGGTTGTAGTGCTTCTTGCAATCGCGCAACTGGGGTACACGGATAGAAATGGCCTTGGATCGCTCACGAGCCAGTTTCTTGACCGCGTTGAGTTCCTTGCGAAATCTTTGTGTCTCCAGGATTTTATTGAGCAGCTTGTCCGCCTGCATCTTGTTGCTATGGAGCAATTTGAGCACGGCTTCTTGTACGCGGGTCACTATCTCTGAGCGAATTTCCGTGTTTCCCAGTTTGTTCTTGGTCTGGCTCTCAAATATAGGGTCTTTCAAGCGGATCGAAATCGCGCCAAGAAGGCCTTCACGCACATCATCGCCACTGAACTTCTTTTTGGCAAAGTCGTTCACACCACGCAAGACGCCTTCGCGAAATCCGCTCAGATGAGTGCCCCCATCATTGGTGTACTGACCGTTAACAAACGAATAGTAGTCTTCATTAAATCGGTTGGTGTGGGTAAATGCAAACTCCAGGGTGGTATCGCGATAGCGCAACGGCCTATAGAGCTTCTCAAAGGAGGTCTCATCCTCAATCAGGTCCAGGATGCCACCAGTAGATACAAACCGTCGGTCATTATAATTGATGCGCAGCCCCGCGTTCAAATAGGAATAGAAGCGAAGCCGCCGTTCGATATGCTCTTTGCAGAATTGATAGTCCGGGAAGATAGCGGGATCCGGCACAAAACTGATAAAAGTACCGTTTGGCTCATCAGCCTTCCCTTTTTTCTGTTTGATTAGTTTGCCGAACTCGAATTTCGCTTGAGCGTATTTGCCCTCGCGATAGCTGGAAACCACAAAGTCCGACGAGAGGGCATTCACCGCTTTGGTGCCGATCCCGTTGAGGCCCACACTGAATTGGAACACATCGTCATTGTATTTGGCGCCGGTATTGATCTTCGAGACACACTCGATCACCTTGCCTAAAGGGATCCCCCGGCCATAATCGCGCACGGATACCCTGTTCTCCTTGATGGTGACGTCGATCTTCTTGCCATAGCCCATGATGAACTCATCAATTGCATTGTCGATGACCTCCTTGAGCAGGATATAGATGCCGTCATCATAATAGGCTCCGCTGCCTGTACGGCCGATATACATCCCAGTACGCAGCCGGATATGCTCCAGCGATGAAAGAGTCTTAATCTTGTCATCCGTGTATTCGTGTTTCCTTTTACTCATAAAAATCGGTCCATCATTTGTACTTCATGCCTTGCTATCCCCCGCTCCAAATAAGGTTTTGAAGGGATTTCAGGAAAAACAGATTAGCAAAAACGCTTAATTTGTGCAAGGAGGGATCACAAAGATGCGACTACCGTCTCTCTTCCAGGCACTTCTGCGATGCGCCCTTCTCTTTTTCTTCTCAGACTATCCAAAGGTTCTACAATCTCTTCGAGTTGCTTTTGTCTATCGAAGAAACTCCGGACATGTCTCCGCCGCAACAGCCACGCATGGTCTTTCGTCACTAATCTCACCTCCAGATTCCTTCTCCATCACCGCCTCCAATATCTCCGCCGCCGTCCTCTGTATCCGCTCCAGTGACTTCACCAAGGTTTCCTTGTCCCCGTTGTACAGTTGAATGTAATCGCTGCTGGCGCGGTTTACGTCCAGGCCTATAGCGTGGCAAACGGCGAACGCGACCGCTTCGGCCTCGGTCTCCCTGACCTTCCGGTCCTTTGGCCTGCTGTCCTTGTTGGTGTGAAGCATTTCGTGGGCCAGTTCATGAGTGAGAACGGACAGTTCCTCTCCCGGCGATAATCCCTTCTTCAGCCGTATTGATCCGCCCGAGGATACTCCTTCGGCCTGGCCTATCGTATCGCTGAACGCAAGCCTTATACCTCTACTGGCGACGTACTCTCTCAGTCTTTCTGCGTAGATACCTGGGCTACCACAGACGCGAGCAAACTCCGGCAGCGGCTTCCCATCCGTCTGGCTGATGTCAAACACGTAAGCGGTCTTGAACGCCAGGGCCGTTTCCTCTTCACATTGTGATCCATGGCCTTCGCCATCTGTATAGGGTACCTTTCTTCGCCAGACAATCGGTGCCATGATCGCAATACCGTGCTCGCCTTTCTTCACGTATCTGCCAAGTACGAAAGCCCGCTACATGTGTTGCATTCGGCGTCTGAAACCCGATCAGGATAGCATTACCCAGGCTATAGTTGTGGAATCTGCCCATTGCCTTCAAATACTCGATACGCTTCTGGCTCTTGCCGGCCTCGACGGCTTTGACCAATTCGTTGAAGGCTTGCTCCGAGACCTTTTTTGCATGGTTTGCTTTCATTGTCGCTCACCCGTATCAAGCGACCAGCTCTCGGGGCTCAAGTTCAGCCGCCAAACCAGCATTCACATCTCCAACAATCTTGTCGCACCGACCACAATACGGCCCAAATAGCTCAGGTATGTATTTTCCGCACAATTTGCACTCTCTCATTTCACATCACCTCCTCGATGACTTTGGTTTTTCTACTGCTCGAAAAACCAAAGTCAGGTAACGGCTCATCATCATCGGTGCAGCAAGCTGTGCGTAAAAGGTTGGTCATAAATCACTGGTTTATAAGTCTGTGGCGGCTCTGATGGGGAAGGGGTTTGGTAGTATGGTAGGTAGCGTCACAAATGCAGTGGCCTTGTAGGAAAAGAACATGAAAAGGAGAGAGAATAGCTCAGACATGCGTACTCAAATTCTCAGACGGAGGTACCTCCGGAAAGACGCCGGCGGCAAAGGAATCGAGACCCCGGAGCAGATGTTCCGCCGTGTTGCAAACGCCATCGCTGTAAGCGAGTCCAAATATGGAGCCACTGACAGTGAGCAAAAGGTTGTTGCAGATGAATTCTACGAACTCATGGTTAATGGGATGTTCCTGCCCAACAGTCCGACGCTGATGAACGCCGGCCGCAAGAACGAGATGCTCAGCGCCAGCTTTGTTCTGCCTGTGGAGGATAGTATCGAAGCTATCTTTGACGCCGTCAAGTGCGCAGCCCTTATCCAGAAGGCGGGCGGGGGGACTGGATTTTCCTTCGACCGGCTTCGGCCTACGGGCGATATCGTTCAATCCAGCGGGGGCAGGACGTCCGGGCCTGTCAGTTTCATGAAGGTATTCTCAGAAGGGACCAGCGCAATCCAGCAGGGGGCTTTTCGACGCGGCGCCAACATGGACATGATGTCGGTCGAGCATCCTGATATTCTCAACTTCATTCACGCTAAGAACTATCCCGCTGCGTTCACAAACTTCAATCTCTCGGTCAAGGTCCCCGACGCCTTCATGAATCAATTGAAAAACAATCCAGACGCTCCACATGTCGTAGTCAATCCCCGGACCAAGAAGAGATATGTCATACCCCGCGCCATAAACGTCGGCTCCTATACCCTGGACGATCTGCTTCCGGAAAGCCAGGCAGCCGATGGCTGTTTCATTGTTCGGGAAGTCTGGGACAGGATTGTGCGAGATGCTCACGCGACCGGCGAGCCGGGCATTTGCTTCATCGACCGCGTCAACCAAGATAATCTGACGCCGCATATGGGCGGAATCGAAGCTACGAATCCGTGCGGAGAGCAGCCGCTCTTACCTTACGAAGCCTGTAACCTGGGCTCTGTCAATATCTCCAAATTCGTCGCCAAAGACAGGCATGATTTGGAATGGGATTCACTCGCCAAAACGATTCTATTGGCCGTCAGATTCCTCGACGATGTGATCGACGCCAATCATTATCCTATCCCTCAGATTCAGAACATCACCCTTGGCAACCGCAAGATCGGCCTGGGGATTATGGGCTTTGCAGATACCCTAATTCTTCTTGGAATTCGATACGGCAGTGAAGAGGCTGCTGAATTCGCAGAGAAACTTGCATCTTTCCTCCAGGAACATGCCCATCAGGCGAGCGAAGAGCTTGCGAAAGAACGAGGTTGCTTCCCTAGTTGGAAGGGAAGCATCTGGGACACGGAGCACCATAGGCCAATGAGAAATGCCTCCTGCACGACCATCGCACCCGCAGGCTCGATCAGCATTATTGCGGAGTGCAGCAGCGGCATTGAACCCATTTATGCCTTTGCCACCAGACGCCGAATCCTGGACGGCCAGGAATTCATCCAGCTCCATCCCCTCTTTGAGGAACTCGGAACCGGAGGCAAATGGCTAACGGACAGAGTGCGGGGCCAACTCGCTCAAGGTACTCCGCCCCGTGAAATCCCAGAAATCCCGAGAGAATTGTCCGAGGTGCTCGTTACTGCACACGAGGTCGCACCAGAGTGGCATATCAGAATCCAGGTGGCCTTCCAGAAATATACGGACAATGCCGTTTCCAAGACGGTGAACCTGCCGGCGGATGCCACGATCGACGACGTTGACAAGGTCTTCCGTCTGGCTTTTGAATGCGGCTGCAAAGGAACAACGGTGTACCGGGACAACGCCAGGGCCAATCAGGTTATCATGGCCGCCCATACAAAGAACCGGCCTCGCCCACAAATGCTGTCTCCGCGGCCCAGACCCCACAAGACGGCCGGCCAGACTATGAAATTCCGGACCGGTTGCGGCACACTTTTTATCAGTGTCAACAAGGATGAGAATGGCCTGTGCGAGGTCTTTGCAAATCTCGGCAAAGCAGGAGGGTGCCCCTCACAAAGTGAAGCAACGTGCCGGGCTGTCTCGGCGGCCCTTAGATGCGGTGTGGATCCGCGCGTGCTCATAGAGCAGCTTAAGAGCATACGCTGCCTTTCAACCGTCTCCAGGCGAAAAGAAAGCAAGGATATCGACGTGCTTTCTTGTCCGGATGCGAGAGCTCGGGCTATTGAGGAAGTCCTGGGAGAGGTTCACGATACTGTAAGTGTCCCTTCGGTCGAGAAGTGCCCGGATTGTAACTACCCTCTGCGAAAAGACTCGGGATGCAGAGTCTGCGATAGGTGCGGATACGACAAATGCGGCTAAAAAACAAAGTCAGAGATTCTGAAATTGAGATGCGGCAGCACCTACAACTGCTGGCGCACAGAAACTACGGTGTCACGGAGCTTAGGGTATTTGGACCCCGACCCATGGTTGCTTACGCAGACAGTGAAGACAATGTCGTAAGACTCGCCGCCGAATTAGACAGCAAGACATCGGGCATTTATGGTGGTGTTCAGCCCCGTCCTCCGGGCCTGTTCGACAAAGCTCCAAATTGCTGGAAGCCGGCTGTTTCAAGCCCTCAGACCAATTGTAGTTGTGACCGGGATGTCGAATTCATAACAGCCTGTTTCTTTGACATAGACGTTGTATCGCAAGAGCGGACGAAGGGTTGTCCGGCCTCGGAAGAAGAGCTTCAACAGAGCCTGCGTGCAGCAACTCTGCTGAGCCGGGAAGAGGGCCTGGCTTTGAGTTCCACCATCTGCTGCAGCGGCAATGGCCATTATGTTCTGGCGCCAATCGTCCCTATACCTGTCGATAGCGATGAGATTGCCACCCAATTCAGACAATTTTGCCGTCAGCTGGCTGCGAAAATCGCCCGGCAAGTCAAGGGAATCAGGATTGACCCGGTCTACAACCTCAGCCGAGTTATGCGGCTTATGGGGACCGTCAATGGCAAGGGAAAACCCTCGGATGAAAGAGCTCACCGCCGAGCACACTTCGTCACAGAGCCGCTACCCACAAAGTCCATCGCATTGCATCACATGATCCTGAATACTGAGATTCCTGCCTCTGCCCCGGCGGAGGCACCACGCGGCAAGATTCGGTCCGACTTGACCAGGATAGAAACTTGTGAGTTCATCAAATGGTGCAGAAAGCACCCGACAGACGTTTCGGAGCCTCTGTGGTTCGCCATGATCACCAATCTCGCTCATCTTGAAGGAGGGCCTGAGCTGATCCACGACATCTCACGCCTGGACATCTTCCGTTACGATTGTCAGCAGACGCAGAGGTTGATCGAACGGGTGCGAGCCCAAAGGTATCGCCCGGCAAGTTGCAGGACCCTTAGAAACAACGGCTTTCGGTGCGCGAGGCTTGGGCGGTGCCAGGTAAGGGCGCCGATGTATTTGACTCATCTATTTCCGGAGATGTCGGGGCCGATGAGATACTGGGAAGAATGGCGGACAATCGAGACAGGCCGGAAATGCTTGACCAAGATGCTTGTCCCGTGTGCAAAGATCTGCTTTTGCACATGGAGCGTTTCTTTCAAATGCTCCAGAGCGCCCACAAAGCCTCCACATCGGACTGGCTAACCGTCGAGGAGATAGCTGAGGAGCTACGGATTTCCAAGAATGTTGTCTACCGGCTAATTCGCAACGGCGAACTGGAGGCCATCAATGTAGTAGACTCAGATGGGCATATTGCCCAAAGGGGCCACTACCGAATAAGAAGGGCGGATTTGAAGAAATGCATTGCCGCTAAGAAGGTGAAAACGAGGCCAAGGCAATCCCACCATACATCTCATTCCAGGCGCTTACCCAAAGTCAAGAATCATCTTGGACTATGAGCTTTCGAACATTGTTAATCGCACGGTCGGTTTGCTCAGACACGTCCTGAACGTAGGTTGTAGCCATCTTCAAATCGGCATGACCCAACAGTTTTTGCACGGCGAATGGGTCGCCTGATTGTGCCGCCAGCGTGGCTGCTGTTCGTCTAAGACTATAGAAACCAACGCCTTTTCTTTTCTTAAGGCCCACCTTCTTAATAAGTCTCGAAAACTGACAAGTGACATTGTCACATTTGACTAACTTAATAGAGCCGCTTTTATCTACGCTTTTCTTGAATCGCACGTATTTGTTTCCGTACTTTGTATTGAAAACACGTTCGTTGGTCCGAGGTAAAACGCGGATCGCATTGATGGTCTCCTTCCACAATGGCAGATTGCGAGGTATATGGGTTTTGGTGCGAGAAAAAACGACACGGCCCTTCTTCAGATCGAGATGTTCCCATAACAACTCGCTACAATCAGTACATCCAAAACCGCAGTTTAGACCAAGCCAAATCATGGCTTTCATGTTAGGAGCAGCGCAAGCTAAGAGTCTGCTTATTTGCTTCGGTGTAAATGTGGCTTTAATCTCCCTGGGCCGAGGTAATTTCTTGACCGCTTTTAAGTTTGGAATTCTTGAGATTACCTCATTATCTGTTGCCCAGTGGAACATTGCTTTGAATGCACTTATGTGATTGTTGATACGAGCAGCAGATCTACCCTCTTTTATCAACTTTGAACGATAGTTCTGCAGGTCCAGAGTTGAAATATCTGAAGCACTACAATTCGCCCCAATGTATCTGACAAACTCCCGTAAGACTCCAGTTTGGTCACTAATCTGAGCTGCCCCGATTTCGCCAGCTTCTGCTCTTGAATGCTGATGTTCTAAATATAGATTACACAAAGCCTTTAATGAAAGGCCGTCATAGATTGTACTGGACTCTGAGGTTGCTCCTATGTGTAAGAACGATGCCTGCTCAAGGTAACGTTGCAACGCTTGTTGCTTGTTTGAACCGAAGTAATACAGCTTGCCCTTAATCTTCTTGCAATATTGACCTGTCGGATGTAAGGTAAGGGGGAATTTGTTGGAACGTGCTTTGCTTTTAGGATTAGTTTTAACCATGTTTAACGTCCTTTACTGTGACAACACAATCAATCCATTAAAGACTACTGTAAATCATGGGTTGGTTGTAGTCAAGGTTGTAGTAGCCAAATGTTACTTTCCGACAAATGACTGTAACATATTGTTGTAAAACTATATACGCCAACGTAGCTCAACGGTAGAGCTCTGGTTTTGTAAACCAGTGGTTGTCGGTTCGAATCCGACCGTTGGCTTTCATTTAATTAGCGGTAAGAGCTTGCGTTGCGGTTCTAAGTGGGGTATAATAACGGTTTTTGAAGAAATCCCGCCTCCTGGGTGGGTAATTTTGGATGCGATCGATGAGCAAACAACCGGCTGAAAAGAAGAGCAACGAGAAACGTCGGGGTTGGTTGCGTCGCAACGTCATTAAAGCGGTGATCGTCCTGGTGGCGATAGCGCTGGTGATGGCGGTCTCGAAAATGCCGGCCCGCAAGCGTGAGGCCCCTCCCACGGAAGCCCCGCCGGTCAACGTCCAGGTCATGACGGTAGCGGCCGAGCCGGAGCTTGCCGATACGTTTGATTTGCCGGCGGTCATCGAGCCGAACCGGGTCGTGACGATCTCGGCCGAGGTCTCGGGCCGGATCGAGCGAATCGGCCCGGAGAAGGGCGATAGGGTCAGCGCGGGTGATTTGCTTATCGAGCTGAATTCCGATCTCCTGCGTCCTCAGTTGGACAGCGCCAAGACACAAGTCCAGTTTAACGAGATCGAGTACGAGCGCATGGCCAATCTGGTCGAGCAAAACGCGACCGCACGCCGCGACCTCGATAACGCCAGGACACAGCGAGACGTCAGCAAGGCGCAGCTCGACGAGATTCAGGCCCGGTTGGACCGGACGCGCATCGTCGCGCCTCTGGCCGGCGTGCTGAACAATCTGCCCGTCGAGGAAGGCGAGTACGTCAATCCCGGCGATCCTGTGGCCGAGATCGTGGAAGTCGACACCGTCAAGGCGGTCGTGGAAATCCCTGAGAATGACGTCGGATTCTTCTCCACCGGCGACAAGGCAGAAATCCTTGTTCCGAAGGAGATCGGGACCAGAGACGAGCAGAAATCATTGGTGGGAACATTGACCTTTATCAGCGAGTTGGCCGATCCGCAAACGCGGTCCACTCGCGTCGAGATCTCGCTGGACAACAGACAGCGGCTTTTGCGGAGCGGACAAATCGTCCGTGCCCGCCTGAGACGCCGCGTTCTTAAAGACGCCATCCTGATCCCATTGCGGGCCGTGATCCCGATGGAGGACGGCAAGGCCGTTTTCGTCGCTAATTCGACGCAGGCCCATCGCCGTGAAGTCGATCTCGGGATCATCAAGGGTGATCGCGTCCAGGTGAGGAAAGGCTTGAAGCCTGGAGATCAGCTTATCATTTCCGGCCATCGCTTCGTCGCACCGGGGCAAACGGTGAACATCGTATCGGACTCGTCCGACAAGTCGGAGACTAAATAGCCGCTATGTTCCTGACCGACGTTGCCATCAAAAATCGCACGACGGTGGCCGTCCTTGGCCTCATCATCATCCTCGTGGGCGGTTACAGCTACATCTCGCTACCCCGCGAGGCGGCGCCGGATATTCCGATCCCCTATATCTTGGTCACGACCACTTACCAGGGCGTCTCACCGGAGGACATGGAGACCTCCGTCACGATGAAGATCGAGAAGGAGCTCAACGGCGTTCGGGGCGTCGAAGAGATCACGTCCAGCAGCGCCGAAGGGATGTCGCTGATTAGTGTGGAATTCGAGCCGGACGTACCCAGCGAAGTCGCCCTCCAGCGCGTGCGGGACCGTGTGGACCTGGCCCAGGGCGATCTGCCCCTGGACGCGGAAGAACCCGTTATCAAGGAGATTAACTTCGCCGAACTGCCCATTATGCTCATTAGCATCTCGGGCGAGGTCTCCCCGGTTCAACTCAAAGAGGTAGCCGACGACGTCCAGGACGCTCTCGAAGAGGTGCCCGGCGTGCTCAAGGTGGACATGGCGGTAGATTTGGAGCCGGAAATCCGGCTGGAGTTTAATCCCGACCGGATCGCTGAGTACAACCTGACGATCCCGGAGATTCTGGCCCTCATCCCATCGGAGAACGTAAACATTTCGGCGGGAGGGCTGGAGACAAAGGTCACCAAATTCAACGTCCGCATCCCCGCCGAGTTCGTCGCACCGGAAGAGGTAGACCATTTGCTGCTGACCGTGCGGAACGGCAAACCCATCTATCTGTCCGACGTCGCAAAGGTGCGCTATACGTTCAAGGACCGCGAGACCTATTCGCGGCTCGACGGCGTGCCCAACGTCACGCTGAGTGTCAGCAAGCGCGTCGGCGCCAACGCCGTCCGGGTCTCCGATTATATCAAGGCCGTCATCGCCAAGGCCCAGGAGCAAGCCCGGGGCACGGTGAAGTTCGTCATCACGTATGACATGTCGAAGATGGTCCGCAACATGGTCTCGGACCTGGAGAACAACATCTTTTCGGCCTTGGTCCTGGTGACCGGCGTACTGCTGCTTTTCCTGGGCTGGCGCCCGAGCACGATCGTGGCAATGATTATTCCCCTGAGCATGTTGATTACCTTCTTCGTCGTCCAGATGCTGGGTTACACGTTGAATATGATCGTCTTGTTCGCTCTCGTGCTGGTGCTCGGGATGCTCGTGGACAACGCGATTGTCATTGTGGAAAACATCTATCGTCATCTTCAGCTCGGGTACAACCGCATCGACGCGGCTATCCTCGGCGCGCGTCAGGTCGCCTGGCCCGTTATCACGTCCACGTTTACCACGGTGTGTGCGTTTCTGCCGATGATGTTCTGGCCGGGCATCATGGGTGATTTCATGAAGTACCTGCCGATCACCCTGACCATCGGCTTGTTGGCCTCGCTCTTCGTGGGACTCGTCTTCAATCCTACGATTTGCTCGGTTTGGACGGGCCGCTCGTCGGTTCCGCGTCAGAAGGATCACTGGTTCATTCGCGGCTATCGCCGGATTCAGCACTTGGGGCTGATGAATCCGGGACTGACGTTGTTTCTTTCGTTCTGTTTGCTCTTTGGGATAGGTGCCCTGTACGGCAAGATCGGCAAGGGCGTGGAGTTCTTCCCCGAAGGCGACCCGGATCGCGCCGTTATTAACGTGCGCGCCCCGCAAGGTACGAACATTCACGAAACCGACCAGATCGCCCGCTTGATCGAAGAGCGCGTCCAACCTTACAAACCGTGGATCGAGCACGTCGTCACGAACGTGGGTTCGAGCGGAAGCACGGGCGAGCTTATGGCCACTACGGGTGGCCCGCACTTGGCCGGCGTCACGCTTGTGTTCTACGACTTTGCCGATCGAAAACGACCGTCAGCGGACATCATCGCCGAGATCCGTGAGAAAGTAGCCGATATCGCGGGAGCCGAGATCCGGGTCGAGAAGGCGGAAATGGGCCCGCCGACTGGCGCCGCCGTGACGGTGCGCATCGTAGGCGAGGACTTCAAGACGCTGGAGAGCCTCAGCGAGCAGGCCAAGCGGATGATCGCTAATGTGCCCAACATTGTAAACCTACGGAGCGATCTGGAGGCCACGCGCCCGGAATTGGCCTTCATCGTCGACCGCCGTGTCGCCATGATGATGGGAGTCAACACGGCCACCATAGGCAACTTCCTGAAGATGGCTATCTTCGGCAGCAAGGTCGGAACCTACCGCGAATACAATGACGAGTACGACATCACTGTCCGCCTGCCGGTCGAGGACCGCACGAAGGTCGACGATCTGTACCGGTTGCAAATTCCCAACACGACCGGCCGGGCGGTCCCGCTCAGCGAGTTAGGCCGGTTCGAGTATCGAGGCGGGTTCGGCACGATCAACCGGGTCGATCAGAAGCGTGTGGTCACGCTGACCGCCGACGCCGAGGGCCGTCTGGGCACAGAGGTGCTGGCCGACGTCCAGAGGCGTCTGGACCCGCTCGGAGACCCCCGCCTGCACGAGAGTGACGTGCTCGATTGGGGGGCGCTCCGTCAGTCGCTTCTGGAAGCCAAGAACAGCTCTACTCCGAGCCCGGCGCAACGTGTCTGGCAGGTTCTCTCGAAGAAGAAAGGGACGCTCAGTTTCTTGTCGAAGGCGCCCCATGTTGATTTGGCCTCGGTGCTCGCCACGAACTTATCGAGCAAAGAACAGAAGCAACAAGTCCTCGGGTTGCTCAACGAGGCGCTGAGCAAGCCGGCCTTTTATCAGGCCGAAGCGTTCCCCAAGCCGACGCTGTCGTCAAACGCCGAACAATTTCTGGAGCAAGGCCCGCAAACGCTGCCCGCGAACCAGCTCCAGTTTCTAAATCGGGAACTGCTTGGCTCGGCGTGGCCGAAGCTCATCGCTCCCAACGTCCGGCTGCAGATGCCCCCTAACTATGAGATTCGCTACGCCGGCGAGAAGGAAGAACAAGACAAGGCCCAGGCGTTTCTCTCAAAGGCCTTCGCCATCGCGCTTTTGTTAGTGACGATGGTTCTCGTGATTCAATTCAACTCGCTGATGATCCCGCTGATTATCATGACCACGGTCATCCTCTCGCTGATCGGCGCGCTGGCGGGTCTTTTGATCTGTCACCAGCCCTTCGGCATCATCATGACGGGGATCGGTGTGATCAGCTTAGCCGGCGTGGTCGTGAACAACGCCATTGTGCTGCTCGCTTACACGAGGCAGTTGCAGCAGCAGGGGATGGACCTCGTTCCCGCCGCCGCGGAAGCGGGCGTGACACGTCTGCGCCCCGTCATGCTGACGGCGTTGACCACGATCACGGGCCTGATCCCCATGGCCATCGGCATTTCCTTCAACGTCCACACCTTCACGTGGGCGACCAAGAGTGAGTCCACCCAATGGTGGCGCAACATGGCCGTCGTTGTCATCTTCGGCTTGGGTTTCGCCACGATTCTGACCCTGGTCGTCGTTCCTTCGCTCTATTGCCTGCTCAGCCGCCTGTGGCTCAAGCTGGGATTCGAGCCGATCCACATCGAGAAAAAGCAAGAGCGCATCGACGCCGTCCCCACACTGAATCAGGCCACCACGTAGCAACATCTGTGGGTTCCCGGAGGTGTTTGTAGTGTGTCCGTCAGTGCATAATTCTGTGGCTCGGGTAGTGGGGACTGGCTCTTTTTGAAGGCGTCTTTCCATCAAAAAGTGCCTGTCCCTCTCGCT
>JARRQQ010000015.1:0-17141 GCA_037381725.1 Sedimentisphaerales bacterium | reverse complement strand
TACACAAAAGATGACAAAGTGTACAGGTGTCCCACGGGAAGGCGTGGCGAGTACGTGACGTATTCGATTGTAGATGCTCTGAACGGCCTGTATAGGACGGGTACTTGGACAGGTACAGACAACCATATAGCCGCCAAGGGCGTCAGAGTAGGCAGGACGGTGCTCTGGATCAAACGAAGGGGTGAGATAGTTAGCCCTCCACCGCCCCAGAGAATGGTTTTCATCGACGAAGGTGCGATGACTCCTGATAGCTTTGCCGTGCACTACAACCAGAAAGGACCCTGGTGGGATGACCCGCCTGTCCGCCACGGCGACGGCACAACGGTCTCGTGGGCGGACGGACACGTAACCCATCTCAAGTGGAAAGCAGCCGAGACTATTAAACGCGCCAGGGACACTAGGGATTACTATGGCGGCGGCGGCTGGATGCCCCAGACTCCCGAAGGCATACAGGAGCTCGAGGATTTTCAGAAAGCGGTATGGGGCAGGCTCGGCTACCAACCATAGAAACTGTTCGCTTATCGATATTTGCCTCGATGGTTTTATGCGTCGTATTATCGACCGCATCGGGGCTTTAACAAGAAGAATATCTGGACCCAGGCCGACAGTGTCCGGGCCGAGGACTGGGCCAGCTACGGCAACGGCTGGCTCACATAGTTCAAAGACTATTAGCGAAGGAGTAGCGTCATGAAAAAGAAGAAGGGTTTTACGCTGATTGAGCTGCTGGTGGTGATCGCGATCATAGCGATCCTTTTGGCGATCATCATGCCGGCGCTGCAGCGTGTCAAAGAGCAAGCCAGAGAGATGGCCTGCCGCGCCAACCTGCGCCAGTACGGTGTGGTCCAGACCATGTACCTGGATGACAATGACGACCGCTATCCGTCGGCGTGGAGGTCTTTGGTCGCCAATGAGCACCCGGTAGGCGGCTATGAGCGCTACTGCCGATGGCATGATCCGCGGTATCCCCCAGACGGTCCGCTGTGGTACTACATGCCCGAAGCGGGCGTGAACCTGTGCCCGTCTTTCAAAGTCCTGGCCAAATCCGAGGGCACCAGGCACCCCAACCACGTGGCCTCCAACCCTGTGATTCCTCAATACAGTTACAGCATGAACTCCTGGCTGGGTGCCAAGACGGGGGATTCGAGCGGCTATTGTGCCACGGACTCCACGGGACGCGGCGGGATCTACAAACGCTCCGAGATCACCAGGCCCCACTCAGAAGTGTTCTTCTTTGCGGCTGAAAACATGTGGATGAGGCCCGGCAATTCCAACGTGCTCAATGACAATGCTCTGTGCCCCGACGGCCGGGACTGGTTCGGCACGTTCCACAGCCCGATGAGTGGAGACCTCAACACCGGAACGGTCAACGCAAGCTTCGTGGACGGCTCCGCCCGAGAAGTGCGTTCGGGACTGGCTCCGGACGGCAGTAGGGATGAGACCGAAAACGGTCACGAGAAATATGGCTGGCCCCACAAGGTGCCGTTCAAGTAGAAAAGATCTCAAAAGATCAGGGGACCAGAAGATCAGGTTGGCGCCAGCGCCTTTCCTGATATCCTGGTTCCCTGATTTCTTGATGCCCTGATACTTTCAGTCTGTCGTCACGTCATAAGTCTTGTAGGTCGTATTGCCAACCGCGTCCACGGCCTTGATCGCCAGGATGTGCTCGCCTTTCGGCAAATCTTCTTTCATGTCGATCCTGATGGTGAAGGCCTCGTTCGTCGTATCGTAAACCAGGTCGTCCGGAACGGTGCTAAGCCATTCGGAATTGCTGTCAACGGTATATTCCAGTTTGTTGATCGCGCTAAGCTCGTCGGACGCTTTGACGCTGAAGATTTTGTACTGCCGCCCTGCCTCGGTTGCGGACGTTAGGGTCATGTCGTGAACGACCGGCCCGGCGTTATCGACGACAAGCGGCTCGCTAACGCGACTGCCCGTCAGAGCGGTCGCGGTCGTATTGGCCCGGGCGTCATTGGCCGTGACTCTGATTTCGTACCGCCCATCTTCGACGGTCTTGCCGTCCCATTCAAAGGCGCTCACCTCGGTTTCGTCTTTCAACTCAATCCAGCCGGCCCTTCCTACCTTGCGAAAGTCGATCCTGTAGGTCAGCTTGTCACTATTGTCGTCCTTACCTACGTAAGTGATTTTGAAGACGCCCTCTTTGCCGGCGCCGTTCAGTCGCGCCACGGAAACGGATTCGATCCTCGGCGCAAGATTCGGCACCGTGCTGGCGACGGCGATCTCTCGAATGATCGGGCTTTCCCGACCGTTGCGGCTTTGCAGCACCAGCTTGTACTGACAGAACCGGCCCAGCGGACAAGGCAACTGCACCGGCTCGGTGACTTCTACAGGCCTTGACGTTGCCGCTGCGTGCCGCCAACAGAACTTTACACCCTCGCGGAATATCGGCGTCGAGCTGCAGCTTGCCCCAATCCGCCGGCTGACCGGCGTCAATCAAGTCGGAGGCGTACGTCCCCTCGGAAGCGAAGCCCGGGCTTAACTTAACGAGCTTGGCCGGATTGGCCGTGCCCAGATATAGGTCTTCTCCCACCGCGGTAACGGCTGTGATCTGTGCAGCCTGCTCATCTTCGTAGACGACGGCCTGCCGCTCCGTAGCCGGATCAATCTTATAAAGCTCGGCGTTGTTGCCCGTCCCGAGAAGCAACGTTCCATCCTGCTCGGCTAAACAGAAGAAAACCGCCGGTTCGTCGAAAACATCCGTCACGAATCCATCCGGTGTGACCTTGAAGATATGGCTGGCTTGTCCCGGCTTGGTGCCTTTGGGAACCGGTCTCGAAGGTTTGGCCGGCTTGGCGCCTTGGGGCTGTTTGGTATTGGGAATCTCAAGTTTTCGGCCGCCCGCGTCGGCGGTGGGACTTTCGTCCCCCTTTGCCTGCGCCTCGGGCCGGCCGGGTGATGCCTCGCCGAGCTTCATGGCCGCGAACTTCGCCTGGGTCTGGACAACCTGAGCCGAGGTTGCCGCCGCATACAGATTGAGGTCCGACGCGGAACCCGTTCGAGACAGTAGAGCCGTGATCTCCGGCTCGTCGCTATCGTACAGAACCATCGATTTTTTGGTGCGCGAGTTGATCTTGTACACCAGTCCGCGCGTGTCACTTCCCGCGTAAATCCAGCTATCCTGCCCGACGGCCAGCGACAAGATACTCTTGTCGGGGCTATCGTACAGAAGCTCCGGCTCTCTACCGAGCGCGTCGAGTTTGTAGATTCTTCCTTCGGGCCCCGTCCCCAGGTAGATACTACCTCCGGCGTCAACCGCGATCGCGAAGATGTAGTTCGCATCGGGCGGCTCGAAAATCACTTCCATCCTGTCGCCCTCGAACCGGCAGAGTTTGCACGTCTTGCCGCTAATGCCTGCCAGCAACCTGCCGGCGACGTCCATCGACAAAGCGAAGATGTGCTCGTTCGACAGATGCTCACCGGCCTCGACACTTTCACCGTTGCTTTCCTCGCTCTTGTCGGTCACCTTCTTCGATCCCGACGGCTTTGAATCCAACGGATAGAGCTTCTTCAGTCGGCCGATATTGTACCTGTAAATAACGCCATTCGGACTCGTGCCGAAGTAGACGGTCCCGCCGCTCACCACGATGCTGTTGATGGACCAAACGTCGTCGAAGTTCGGGGACGGGTCAATCAGCGTCTCGGCCGCACGCCCGAGTTGAATCGTGCCGCGCGAGCCGATCACAACCTTTTCGCCGTGGCCCTTGATCAGATCGGCGCTGCTCGCCTGACGAACGACCTTGCTGGTGACTGCAAAACACGCGGAGCTTAGCGCCGAACAAAGCAATGCAACGCAAATCCACGCGAAACCTGGAACGAACTTATTTCTCATTGCAACTCCCTGCAAAAAAAGGACGCAAAATCGGTGTCGCTATTGATTCGGTGACTCGACAACTAAAGGCAGAACGTCTTTGTCGAGCACGATGCTGTCGGTCTTCACGCTGCGCTCGAGCCAGTGGAAATAGGGCAAGACCCGCAGCGCCCTTTTGGAGTCCTGAAGGACCAGCGCCTTGGTAGCGGGTAGGTCGGGCAGCTCGGCGTCTTCGACAATCACGCCGCCAGGAGGCAAAGTCAGAAGAAAATACAACCGGTCTCGACTGATCTGGAGGGAGCCGTTCAGCGCGCGGACCAAACCCGGGAAGCTCTGGGCGATGAACTTATAGGGCGCCATCTTGATGAGAAACCGCTCATAATCGCGCGGCCCACACACGGTCAGCTCGTATTTGCCCGGTCGCAGATTTTCAGGTACCTCCAGGCTACAACGATATCTCTTCTTCGCCGCCAGAACCGACTCGACGATGACCTCGACGTCCGCCTTGCCGCCCGGCTTGACTTTCGCATCCGCCAGCTCGACGGACCAGATGTGTGAGACACTACTCTTCGGCTGGACGTCGATGTCGAACGAGAGGGATTCAATGTCGGCCTTCGCGTAAGGATTGTTCATGAGAAGTCCGACCGAGCCATAGCTTTCGATAATCAGGTCGTTCAAACCCGTCTCGCTCGACACGTTCTCGAAGCTCACCGATTCGCCGCCCTTCAGATTGATAGCGACCTTGTACTCGATGGTGTGATCGATCGGAAAGTCGCCAAGCCGAAAAGCCGCCCCAGCTACCGCCACGCGAAGATAGAACGGCGTGAGCAACTGATTGTCCACGAGCCTGCACTTATAAGTACGTCTTTGCGTGTCGTTATACCGGTTGACCCGTATCGTCAGCGGTATGGTCTTGGCCTCGGCGCCGATCCGCCCGACGATCCCCGTCGATTCATCCGTCGTCAAAGCCCCGACCGTCTGCAAAACGCTGGCGAGCTTGAAAGAGCTCACCATATTCGAGACGACCGTGTGGACCTTCCCCGTGGCCATGGGCAAGTCGACGTTGCCGTAACCCAATAAGTAGTGTCCGAAACCGTAGACCTTGTCACCCACAACGTCCGTAACGGTTCCATACGTGGCCATCGAGATATCGCCTGATACCATCGGCACAGCCAGACAGGCGCCCGGCGCCAGCCGGACATTCTCGTCGTCAGACGTTCCCTCGCCGACCCCGGTACCACCTCCCGCAATCACCATGAACCCAAGCGGCTCAGCGAACGCCTTCAACTGCTCACAAGCCCCAGCGGGCAAGCCGGACGTTATCAGAGGACACGGCAAATAGCTCATCCCCTGAGAGCTGTGACTGGCTGCGAGGAGCCGCTCCCGAAGCTCTTTGTCAACCTCTCGCAGGTCAATCGGCGCGGAAAGATCAAACCCAAGGTCCACGTTTCTGGTCCCCGCCCAGGAACGGTCCGCCTTGGAACCCAAGCCGATCCGAAGCATCTCCTCGATGGGCGTGGTTCCATAAAGCGGGTCCTTCGCGTAGGTCCACGTGAAAGCAAGAGCCCCAGCGAGGCGCCCGTCGATGTAGAGCGGTGAGCCGCTGCACCCGGCCACCGGCCCGGTGTGCGTGAAGCGTTTATCGGTCCCTTCAACAAGAATGGCATTCCGGCTGCCCGGGCCTGAACTCGGCCCAATGTTGCGGACAACGTCCACCACCTTCATATCGAATTTCTCAATCCCCGCCCGGCCATACTCCGTTAGACAGTACGCCTTCATCCCAGGCTTAATTTCGTCGAGGCTGATATACTTCGCCGGGTCCCAAATGCCTTCCAAGCCGGCCGGAGTCTCCGCTGCGTAGCCGAAACCCGCCAGAAAGGCCAGGATGAAAAGAACAACAAGTGGAGATTTCTGCTCTTTTTTGAACATTAAGGCCCTTTCGATTCGTTCGCGGCGAAAATTCTAATCACAAAACATGGCCGTTGCAACACAAAACAACTCCTGTTAAAATGCCCCCCGGTCTATATCGGATATGCGCCATATAATACTGGAGACAAGATATGAAATCCGACCATCGGCATGAACTGAAAACCAATGAGCTGGCTGATTGGCTCAGCCACCTGCCGGAATGGACGAAAGATAACCTCGCAACTATCATCATGGTTTGTGTCGTAATTCTCATCGGTATTGGCATCTACGCCTGGAGAGTATACAACTACAACGTCGTGCGGGTTCAGCAGAAAGCCGAGTTCACAAGCCTGATCAACCAGCTTGAAGGCGCGAAAATGCAAATCCTCCAGGCCCAAAAACAGGGCCGGGATCAGTCGTTTATGCTCCTCCAGCCGGCCAAGAGCCTTCAGGCGTTCGCCCAGAGCACGAAGAACGATCGCATGGCGGCTCTGGCACTCATCAAGCGAGGCGAAGCCCTCAGAGGCGAAGTCCTATACGGAAACGTGGAGCAGGAATATTTCGCGTCTCAGACCAACGAGGCGAAAAATAGCTATACCGAAGCGCTGCAAAGATGTCCGGATGTGCCTTCGCTGGCCGCCGCGGCTAAGTTCGGGCTGGGCCTGTGTGAGGAGGATCTCGGAAACTTCGAGCCAGCCCGGAAGATTTATCAGGAAATCACGGGCAATACCGACTTCAGCGCGACCGTCGCTTTTGTCGAAGCTAGGCGCCGGCTTGCCACGATGACCGACTACGAGAAAGAAGTTGTTTTCGGACCGGCACCGCCTAAGCCCGCGACTCAGGCAAAGCCGCCGACCCCCGTGCAACCTTCAGACATCATTCCGCCTTTCAACGTGTACAGGCCGCTTGACTTGAACCTCAATTTCCCCACGGCTGCCAAGCCAGCCGCGGAAGTCAACGCACCGGCGGAGTCCAATACGCCCGGGGCAAATTGAGAACTTAGAAGTGAGAATTGAGAATCGATTGTAAGAGCATCGTTTTCTTAATTCTTCATTCTCAATTCTCAATTACGGCTCGGAGCAAACGATGTGTCCGGCAGATGAACTCGAACAAACGGCCCCGCAGGAAAGCGGAGGCCCGCTCATTCTTCACGTCGGGAACTCGATCAAGGAGCGCCGCGTGGACAAATACCTCCACGGTCGGTTCAGCAACTTCAGCCGGAAGTTCCTCCAGGACGTCATCAAGCAAGGCGGTGTCACGGTAAACGGCAAGATCGCCAGACCCAGCCTCAAGCTCAGTCCCGGTGACGAGATCAGCCTGAGACTCCCCGAGCAACCCGCCAAAGATATTCTGCCTGAAGACATTCCCCTGAATATCATCTACGAAGACGACGACCTGATCATCCTCAACAAGCAGCCGGATATGCTCGTTCACCCGGCGCGCGGCAACACGCACGGGACGCTCGTCAACGCCCTGGCTTTTTACTCCGATCAGTTGTCCAGCGGGCTGGGCGAGTTTCGTCCCGGCATCGTCCATCGGCTCGACAGAAACACCACCGGCGTGATGATCGTCACCAAAAGAGAACCCGCCCAATGGAAGATTGCAAAGCAATTCGAGCGGCGGGAAGTCCACAAGACCTATCTCGCTATCGTGCACGGTACGCCCGAACTGACTGCCGATCGCATCAAGGCACCGCTGGGCGTCCATCCGAAAGTCCGAGAGAAATACGCCATCAGGCCCGAGAAAGGCAAAGAAGCCGTCACCTTCTATGAGGTCACGGAAGTCTTCCGCGGCTTTTCCCTATTGAAGCTCACGCCCAAGACGGGCCGAACGCATCAGATACGCGTGCACCTTTCGTACCTCAAGCACCCCATCGTCGCCGATGACATGTACGGCGGAAGGCTCGTCTATCCGTGGCAATTAGCCGATACCGAGCCAGCCGTCCAGGAGCCGATCATCAGCCGCATGGCCCTCCACGCGTTCTCCATCGAATTCAAACACCCTCGAACCGAAAAGCCCGTCAGATTCGAAGCCCCCTTGCCCGACGATATGCGAAACCTCCTCGACACGCTGCGCAAGTACCGCAAAGAATAGCCAGCATTGTTATCTCCGATTGGTCAAGGGCCCGAGCACGCATTCGGCGGGACTCTCGCGCACGTCCATTCTCCGTGTCGCAGGCATCTTGCCCGCGCCGGGTGGCAGCCCCATCTCCATCGTCGTCTATCGCGATGGAGGAGGCTCCAACGGATTGTGTCATTCCGAGCGCAGCCGAGGAATCTGGTTCCCAATGGAACGTGCTTTTCCTTGTCGGCGGGATTCCTCCGCTTGGCTCCGCCCTCCGCCATCTGTCTTTCGTCGTCGGCCCTGTCACTCCTGGGGGAGTTTCGCCAGATCGACGTCCGAGCCGGCGACCATTAGGGTGTCATCCTCATAAATCACCGTGCTCGGCATGGGGACATTGATGATCTTGTCCTTCTCGCCCTTGACCTTCCGGGCGTTCTCGCCCCGCCGGATGAGAACCAGGTTGACGCTGTATTTTTGCCGAAGCTGTAAATCCATGACCGTCTTACCGTCGAAGCTCGGTGGCGCTTTGATTCGCGCGAGACTGTACCCTTCCGCAAAGTCGATCTTCTCGCCGATCTGCGGGGCGATCAACTTGTACGCCCACCGCTGGGCCGACTCGATCTCGGGATAGATCACCTCCGTGGCGCCCACCTTGGAAAAAACCTCGCCGGCGATCAGGTCTTCGGCCCGCGCGTAGATTTGCTTGATGCCCATCTGGCGTAAGTTCACCACCGTCAGAATGGCGGCCTCGAACCCGCCCGTGTTTTGCCCGATGCCGATGATGGCGACGTCCACCTTGTCCACGCCCTGAGCTTTGAGCGCCTCCTCATCCGTGCTGTCGAGCCTGACGGCGTGACTGACCTGGTCTGCAATCAACTCGACTTGGTCCCGGTCCTTGTCGATGGCGATCACCTCGGCGCCGCTCATGGCCAACGCGATCGCCAGTTTCTGACCGAACCGCCCCAATCCGATTACCGCAAACCGCTTCATCGCATTCGCCCCAATTTGGAATTGAGAATGGAGAATGAAGAATTCAGAAGGAGGTTGCTTCTACCGCAATTTCTAAATTCTTCACTCTCAATTCTCATATCATCCCACAATGACCGCTTCATCCGGATACTCGTAGCGAGCTGGCTTCAGGTTAAACGTCAGGGCCGCCAGCAGCGTCAGCGGGCCCAACCGGCCGACGAGCATCGTCGCAATAATAATCAATTTGCCGGGCGTTGTCAAAAACGGCGTGATCCCCGTCGTCAGGCCGACCGTCCCGAGCGCCGAGCCAGCCTCAAAGATGATCTGCGACATACTGAAGCCGTTCAGATTCTCCGTGATGCTTAGAACCAACGTCACACTGAGCAGCACCGTCACAAACAGTAGCGTGACCGTCACCGCTCGGCGCACGATAGCACGCCGGACCGAGCGATGAAAGATCTCGACCTCACGTCGCCTTCGCAAGGCACCCACCGCAGTCATGATGACCACCGCGATGGTCACCGTCTTGATGCCCCCGGCGGTCGAGCCGGGCGAACCCCCGATGAACATCAACAGAATCAGAATAACTCTGCTCGATGGGGACATCGCCCCGACGTCGACGGTGTTGAAACCCGCCGTCCGGGCGGTGACCGACTGGAATACCGCCCCGGCAATCTCATCCGCGACAGACCCGCCCGGGTCCGTCTGCAGCCCGGCGGCATACCGCTCGAATACGAAGATCGCGCAAGCCCCCAGGACAATCAGCACGGCACTAACCATCAAAACGATCTTGGTCTGAAGCCGCATCCGTTTCGGCGCTTCCATCGCAAACCTGTACCGCTTGTTGAACCACTTCTTGAAGAATCGCCTCACGCGGTCGGCGCCGATGTTTCCCAGATCGTAGAGTACGCTAAAGCCGAGCCCGCCCAGGATAATCAGTGGGCAAATCACAACGTAGATCTGCCAACTCCGGCTGTACTTCACGAAACTCGTGCCAAACAGACTGAATCCGGCGTTGCAAAACGCGCTGATCGAATGAAAAACACTGCAGAACCATCTGTGATGAATACTGCCCGCCCACATCCCGAAAAGACTGACGGCTCCGAGCGCTTCGATAAAAATCGTGAAGGCGAAAATGAAAGCGATCATCTTGCCGATCCGGCTGATAGTACTGGCGCTGAGCAGGTCTTGCATGGCCACCGATTCCCGCACGCTGAACGCCTGACCCAGGAGCAGAGCAAAGACCGCTCCGAATACCACAATGCCCAAGCCGCCAAGCTGAATCAGTGTGAGGATGACGACCTGTCCCATGATGCTGAAATCCTGGCCGGTATCTTTGACGACCAGCCCGGTGACACAAGTCGCGCTGGTCGCAGTAAACAGGGCATCAACGAAACCCACATTTTCTTTTCCAGGCGCTGAGGCTGCGGGGAGCATGAGCAGACCCGCCCCGGAAATAATCAGAACCACGAAACTGGCAATAAGGGTCCGCGTCGGGTTCTTGCCCGAGGCGGCCATATTCACGCTGGTCCGGCACAGCTTCGCAACGACCTGCACGACAAGGTACAGACCGATGGCGAAATACTGAACGATCGCCGCCTCGGACCCGCTGGTTGAAAACCATCGCCCGGCTCCAACAACCACAACTCCAAGCACCACCAGAAGTGGGACTTCGAACCAGTTGGCTCGCCAGAATTCGCGCATCGAGACCGCGTTGAACAGCCGGACAATCTTCTCCGCAACAAAAAGCACGAGACAGAGAATTTGGATAGCGTACAGAATCCAGGCGGCAAGCAGTGGTTTCTCGAAGCCGAACAGTGAAACGAACGACGCCACGACCACAGCCGCCGTGAGGGCGTTCACAACAATGAGCCCCCTCTCCAGGCGCTTATTTTTGTAACTGATTATCATAGGTCAATCTTCGACGCATGATTGTAAGACCCGCGCGGTAAATCGTAAATCGAAAAACCTCTCGTGCCTCAGGCGACGTCCGCCAGTCCGAGGGCGTCACCGAACCGCTCCAGCAGCGCCCGACGAATGTTCTTGTGCTCGGCCTTCACCAGCATTGGATCGTCGCGGACAATCTCAAAAGCGTTCCGGCGGGCCATGACCAGAAGGTCGTAATCGTTCACAATGTCGGCGATCTTCAGATCGGGCAGGCCGTGCTGGCGCGTGCTGAACATCTCGCCCGGCCCCCGCAGCCTCAGATCGTGCTCGGCCAGCTCGAAGCCGTCATTACTGCGGGTCATAATCTCCAGACGGCTCTTGGCTGTTTCGTTGCCCGTCTCAGCAAAGAGCAGGCAGTACGACTTGGCTTCGGATCGTCCGATCCGCCCCCGCAACTGATGCAATTGCGCCAGCCCGAACCGGTCCGCCTCCTCGACCACCATGATCGTTGCATTCGGCACGTCCACTCCGACCTCCACGACAACGGTCGACACCAGCACGTCGATTTTCCCCTTGCGAAACTCCGACATGATCTTCTGTTTCTTAACCGAGGGCATCTGCCCGTGCAGAAGCTCGACCGTAAACTGGGGAAACACGGACTGACACTCACGGAAAACGGACTGACACTGACTCCGCTCGTGCTCGTCGGCACTTGCGCCCGTGCCTATCTGGGGACATACGAAATAGGCCTGTTTCCTTGCTCTGAGCCGCTCGCGAATAAACGCATACGCCTTCTGTCGGTCGTGCGGGTCCACCCAGCGTGTCACCACGGCGCCCCGGCCGGGCGGCGCGTGTTTGATCACGGAAACGTCGAGGTCGCCGAACGCCGTCATCGCGAGCGTACGCGGGATGGGCGTGGCCGTCATGACAAGACAGTGCGGCGTCGTTTGCTTACGTAGCCGCGCACGCTGCTCGACACCGAATTTATGCTGCTCGTCAATAATCACCAGGCCAAGCTGCTGGAATTCGATATCGGCCTGCAACAGCGCCACGGTCCCGACGACAATATCCATTTCGCCCGAGCGGATGGCGTTCAGGGTCTCGGTCCTCTTCTTGCCGGTCAATCCGCCCGTGACCAGAACCCGCCTGACGCTGCTGTTTCTCAGGTATCTCTCGATGCTGATGAAATGCTGGCTAGCCAGAATCTCCGTCGGCGCCATGATTGCCACCTGGAGCCTGTTGGCGACCGCCAGCAATGCGGCGTATAGCGCGACCACCGTCTTGCCCGAACCGACGTCACCCTGCAACAACCGGTTCATCGGCTCCGACCTGCCCATATCGGCAACGATTTCCGAGATGCACGCATCCTGATCCTCGGTGAGCAAAAAGGGGAAGCGCTTGCGAATCCGGCTGTCGATCTCATCGGTGCAAACACACGGAACCGCCTTGGAAAAATGCTGGACCTTGTACCGGCGAAGCGCCAATCCCAGTTGCATCAGGAATAACTCGTCGTACTTCAGCCGGCGTTTCGCTTTTGCCAGCTTCTCCTCGTCAGGCGGCAAATGAATCCAGACAAACGCGTCCCTTCGGGGTATCAAGTCCGCCTTCTTCAAAAAACGCTCATCGTAGAATTCCGGGACCAGGTCCGTCGCGGCCTCGAGCACACCGGCGATGACTCGCTTGATTTGCCGGCTACTCAGGCGATTGCACGCGGGATAAATCCCGCCGCTAAGGTAGTCGGCGGACTGCGGATGCTCTTCGTCCAGGACGATGAACTTCGGATTGGTCAACTGCAACTGGTGCTTGTAGAGCGTCACTTTGCCCGAGGCGAGAATAACCTGGCCCGGCTGCAATTGGTTGCGGAGATACCGGCCGTGAAACCACACAATCCGGCACATTCCCGTATTGTCACTAATGAAGGCCTCGAAGAACGGCCGTCGGTGATAACTCTGGTAGTCGATTGACTCGACCAGACCGATAAGGCTGACCGTCCGGTTGGGCTTGATTTCGGCGATCTTTGTCGGCTCCGGCATGAAATTCCAGTCACGGGGAAAATACTCCAACAAGTCCCCCACCGTCTTGACGCCCAATTGGGCAAACGTCTCCGCCCGCCCCGGCCCGACGCCCTTGACATACTGAACCGGCATTGACAGATCAGGCTTGGCCCGTGACTTTTCACCTATTTCCGTCATGACAATGTGCTAACCCTCGAATCCGTATTTCCCGACGAGCTTGACAAACCGGACGTCACAGATTGTTCTTTCCACGAATTGATTAGCCTTCTTTTCACAAACCACCAATTCCTGTGCCCTTGCACCGCCTATGGGAGCGGCGATCACGCCGCCGTCGACAAGCTGCCCGGCGACCAGCTCCGGTATGCTCGGCAACGCGGCGGTAATCATAATCCGGTCGAAGTATCCCGAAGGCGGTAATCGGGACACCGGCCAGCCGCAACTACCATCACCGACGCAAAACTCGACGTTGCTTATCTCCAATCGGTCCAGGATCGCCCGGGCCGATTCAGCCAATTCGCTCAGTCTCTCGATCGTGTAGACCTTCTTCGCCAGTTTGCCAAGGATGGCGGTCTGATATCCGCTACCCGTGCCGATCTCCAGGACTTCACAGTCCGAATTGACGCGCAGCTCTTGCGTCATCAGAGCCACGATGTACGGCTGAGAAATCGTTTGGTCACGGCCGATAGGCAGCGGACCGTCGTCGTAGGCCTGTGACCGATGCGAACCCGGCACAAACTCCTCTCTCGGCACCTCTGCCATCGCGGCCAGCACACGCGGATCAGTAATGCCGCGACCCCTCAGGTGCCATCTGAGCATCCGTTCTTTGGTCCTGGCAAGTTTTTGCTCCATGATGATCCAGTTAGAAATCGGTCAACTCAAACGGGCCGTTCCCGAGTCGAATATGTGGCCGTTTCAAAACAGGAGTTTGATGGCGGCGGCGGCGGCCAAGATCTGTATGACGGCGGTGAACGCCTTTTGCGGAATGCGCTTGAGGAGCACGATTCCGGCGACCGCCCCGAGCGCAATGAAGGGCAGCATCATCAGGTTGACCTTCACCGACTCGGCCGTCATCAAGTCCAGGCTGGCACTGAACGGGACCTTGAGCCAGTTGACAACGAAGAAGAACCACGCGGCGGTCCCCACAAATGCGATTTTCGGCAACCGCATCGCCAAAAGATAGATGGCCATGACGGGGCCGGCGGCATTGGCCATCATCGTCGTGACCCCCGCCATGAAGCCCAGCACGACGGCGAACCACGTCTGCGTCGGAACCGGCTCGTCGTCGCGTTTGGCCCTCATCCGCCAATAATTGACACCCAGCATCACCAGCACGATCCCGCCAATAATCGGCTTGAGCTGGCGGTCGCTGACCCATTCCAAGCCGAAATAGCCCGCGACGATTCCCGCCAGCGCGGGCGGCAGCAGCCGGAGAACGTGCCCCCACTTGGCATTGCGCCGGTGATACACAATCGCAAACAGGTCCGCGAGAATCAGAATCCCAAGCAGCAGCCCCGTTGATTTGCGCGTCGGAAGAATCAGCGCCATTAAAGGCACGACCACAATGGCGACGTTAGGAATCCCGGTCTTGGAGATTCCCACCATCAACGCCGAGAACGCCACCACAATCCAGCCAAACAAGTCCAAATCCAATACGTATCCTCCAGTACATTTCTCTGGTCTTCAGCTCACGCGCCCCACATCGGCACTCTATCGGTTTTGGCGGTCCTTTGCAATTGACAAATAGGGGTCCGCAAGCGAAAATGGCTGGGTAGCAGATCGCAGTTCGATACAGAACGAGAATACTCAAAGGAGACTGAAAATGAACGCCAGGAAGTTTCTTTTCTATGTGGTGCCTCTGCTCTTCGGCGGCTGTGTGCCCCTGTTGTCGCTTTGTCCGCTTTACACCAAGGAAGACGTCATACTGAACGACAAGCTGTTGGGCGTCTGGGTCGATGACGCCAACAAACCCGAGACGACCTGGGAATTCACGCGTGTCAGCGGGTCGGAGAAGGCGTACAGTCTGGTTTTCACAGACGAGGAAGGCAAGAAGGGCTCGTTCGTCGCACATCTGTTGAAACTGCAAAACAAGCTCTACTTGGACATTTGCCCGACCGAGTTACCCTGCAAGCCTGACGATCCCAACAGGATGGACTGGCCGTACAACTGTTTCTTCCTGATCCCCGCGCACGGATTCATGGCCATCGGCTCGATTGAACCGCAATTGAAGCTGCGGCTCGCCATGGAATCCAATCTCGAAGACTTGCTCAAGAAAGATCCCAAAGCCGTCAAATACGTGAAGGTCGACGACCGGCTTGTTTTGACGGCGACTACGAAAGAGCTCCAGGCGTTCGTTCTCGAACACGCCGACGACAAGACCCTGTTCACCGACGAGGTTACGCTGGTCCGGAAGGACGCAAGGACAGGAAAGCCTTAATCTCGAATATCCGAATCATGCTCGAAAAACCCGAATTCAGACGTTACCTGATCAACATCGACTCGATCTCCACCCAGCAGCTTTTTACCGACTGTGTCGTGATCGGGGCGGGTGTCGCGGGCCTCCGCGCCGCCATCGAAGCGAGCGAACACCGAAACATCATCCTGGTCTGCAAGGGCGCTCTGCGAGACAGCAATACCTACAAGGCCCAGGGCGGCATCGCCTCAGTACTCGAGGAAGGTGATACGTTCGAGTCACACGTGGCCGACACGCTCAGTACGGGCGGCGGGATATGCGACGAAGACGTGGTCAAGCTGGTCGTGCACCAGGGCCCCGAGCTCGTCGAGCAACTGCTCCAGTGGGGCGCCGAATTCGACCTGGTCGACGGCCGGATCGCCACGACCCTCGAGGGCGGCCACAGCCACCCCCGCGTCGCCCACGCGCACGGGGACGAAACCGGACGGATCATCGCTCAGGCGCTGATAGAGAAAGTCAGGCAAATTCAGAACATACGCATCCTCGAGAATTTCTACACCATCGACCTGCTCACGACCGAGGACAACAAATGCATGGGGATCGTTGGTTGCGACGGGCGCAGAGGTCCCCAGATCATCTGGGCCGCCAACACCATCCTGGCCACCGGAGGGACGGGCCAGCTCTATCGCGAGACGACCAACCCGGAAGGCGCCACGGGCGACGGTATCGCCATGGCCTACCGCGCCGGGGCCGTGCTGCGCGATTTGGAATTCATCCAATTCCACCCGACGACGCTCTACATCGCTGGCGCAACGCGGGCCTTGATTACGGAGACGCTCCGGGGTGAAGGGGCGTATCTTGTGGATAATAAGGGCCGGCGATTCATGAAGGATTACAGCGAAGCCGCCGAGCTTGCGCCGCGCGATGTCGTCAGCCGGGCCATCCTCTCCCAGATGCGCAAGACGGAATCGACGCACGTTTACCTGGACGTCCGGCACTTCGACAAAACCTACTTCGCCAAGAGATTTCCCTTCATCAATGAGCTACTCGATAGCTTCGATATCGACATCAAGCATGATCTCATTCCCGTCCGCCCGAGCGCACACTACATGATCGGTGGCGTCAGAACCGACACCTCCGCCCGGACGAGCGTTAAAAATCTCTATGCTTGCGGTGAAATCGCCTCGACCGGATTGCACGGTGCCAACAGGCTCGGTAGCAATTCACTACTCGAGGGCCTGGTTTTCGGCAAAACCGCCGCACGGGCCGCGGCACAAGGTGCGAGGGCGACCGCCGCTCACCTCAAACACCCGCTGATAAAATATCAAATCCCCCACTCAGACCGAACCCGGCTGGACACCGAGGACGTGAGGAATTCCTTGCGAGCACTGATGTGGCGAAACGTCGGCATCACACGATGGGAACAACCGCTCATGGAGGCCCAGGAGATCATCCAATTCTGGCAGCGATACGTGATGGACAAAATCTTCGATTCGGCGGACGGCTGGGAATGTCAAAACATGCTCACCACGAGTCTTCTGATGGCCCGTTCCGCAGAAATGCGCCGGGAAAGCCGGGGCGTCCACTTCCGACGAGACTTCCCCGAGACAGACGACAAAGCCTTCAAGAAACATATCGAAATCACGCGATAGCGAACCGCGCGCGATTCCCAGCCGTAACGTTTGTGTTTTGTCGATTCCTGTCAAGGTAATGGGGGTAGAGTACGAGATGCGACTGTCCATAGCAGCCAACTACGATTGTGCCGTCATCCCCCAATTAGCTGAATACCCCGTCGATGAAGTCTACGGCAAGCTCCCTTCTGATTCCATCGGTGGCGGAAGGCCCAGCTACATGGCCGGAGCGTTGTCGGAAAAAGCTCTTGCCAACTACGTCAAGACATTGCAGGAAAACGGCATCGCGTTCAATTACCTCCTCAACAGCTCGTGCCTGGCAAACCGCGAATGGACGAGAAAATGGCAAAAGGCGCTGTTGAAGCTGCTTGAGAAGATCGACCGGATGGGCATTCGCAGGCTGACGGTCTCAACGCCTTATCTGCTCGAAA
>JARRQQ010000014.1:0-15649 GCA_037381725.1 Sedimentisphaerales bacterium | reverse complement strand
TATCGAAAGTTTACGGGGGGAAGAGTGTCCTTCCAATTTCGAACCGTATTGCCCGAACTTTCCAAGTTGCCTACGGTGCGCAAGGTCGTCTCCAGTCTCGATCAGAGCATTCCTATTCAGGATTTGACGACGCAGACCGACCTGTTCAACCGCTCGATCATTATCGAACGGCTCTGCACGAGGCTGTGTGGTTTCCTGGCCCTGCTGGCAGTTGCGCTGGCCTGTATCGGTTTGTACGGCCTGTTAGCCTACCACGTTGCGCAGCGCATGGGCGAGATCGGTGTTCGCATGGCCTTGGGCGCCCGGCCGCAAGACGTGGCCCGGCCGATCCTCCGCCAGGCTGTATTGTTGGCTGCTTTGGGCGTAGCCGTCGCGATGCCCATCACCCTCGCTCTTTCACGGGTAATGCGCAGCGTCGTTTACGGCATCCGGCCGCATGATCCGTTCACAATGATCGGGGCCGCCGCGCTCATGGTCGCTGTCGCCGCCCTGGCTGCCTGGATCCCCGCCAAACGGGCAGCGAAAGTCGATCCGATGGAGGCATTACGCTACGAGTAAAACTGGTGGCGAGTCATGAGTTGTTGGGTATTGGGTGTTAGTAGAAATCCAAATACGGATGATCAATAGGCCACAACTGGAGTTGAACACTGAACACTCTTTACAACGATGTCAAGTACGGCCTTCGGATGTTAGCCAGGAATCCGGGCTTTACGGTCGTCGTGCTTCTGATCATCGCTTTGGGTGTAGGAGCCAATACGGCACTGTTTAACGCGCTGGATCAGGTGTACATGCGACCCCTGCCAGTGAAGAAACCGCGAGAGTTGGTTTCTGTTCAGTTCCGTTTTTGTCACGAGAGTTGGGAAGATATAGAGGGGACGTGCAGCTATCCAGCCTACGAGGCATATCATGACCAGCCTGGGGTGTTTGCCGATCTGATGGCGTACACTGGTAGCCACTCGATGAGCTTGCGTCTCGGGGGCGAAACGATACAAAGCAGAAGTATGGCGGTTTCGTTCAACTATTTTTCCTTGCTTGGCGTTCGGCCGGTTTTGGGACGTTTGCTGGGTTCGCCCGACGATGTGATCAATCCCGCTGCTGTGATTAGCTATGGGCTATGGCGTCGACGGTTTGGAGGGAAGGCGGATGTCGTCGGAAGACAAATCATCCTTGACGATAAACCGCTTACGATTATTGGAGTTGCCCCGACGGGGTTCAAAGGGACCATTGTCGGCGAGAGGCCGGACGTGTATCTCCCTTTAATTGCCTGCAAAACAGCGAACGCGTTTCGCGATCCACATGACCGCTGGTTGTACCTGCTGGGCCGGCTCAAACCGAGCATCAACCGCGATCAAGCCCAGGCAGTCTTACAGGTATTGGAGACCCGAATAAGTGATCGCAAACCCGAGGACATTCAGATCACACCAGTTATCTTCGATGGCAGCCAGGGGTATGTCCCCAGAGAGGCACAGATGGCTTCTTATCCTTTGAGTCTATTCCTGGGCATTGCGGTCCTTGTGTTGGTGATCGCCTGTGCCAATATTGCAAACCTGCAATTGTCTCGTGCGGCTGCTCGACAAAGAGAAATCGCTGTCCGACAGGCGCTGGGAGCCGGCCAATGGCGCGTTGTGCGACAGTTGCTGGTCGAAAGCCTGCTCCTGGCCCTTACCGCTGGAGCATGTGGCCTCTTGATAGCGGTGCCCCTGGATCGAATCATCTGCGCCGTTCTACCCCAGCTCGTCTCCGCCAACATGCCTCTCGCGCACCGCTTCCATATCGTATCCGGACTGCACCCTCGGTCGCTCCTGTTCGCCATGGTGATTTCTCTGGGCACGGGGGTCGCCTTCGGCTTGGCCCCTGCGATACAGATGGTAAGGAGGGATCTGGTACCGGCCCTGAAAGAATCGACCGGGTACATCGACCTGCCGAGACGCCGCTGGAACCCGCACAACCTTCTGGTTGTCGGACAGATAGCAGTGGCCGTCGTGGTCACGGTATGCAGTGGGCTGTGCTTGCGTAACGTGATTGATCTCAAACGCACCGACCCAGGCTTCGATCCGGCACGTATCATCGCCATCCGGATTGACCAGGAAGGATGGATTACTGACCGGCCTGCATTGCGACAATTCATGGAGGACCTTCGCGAGCGAGTGAGCCAGCTACCTGAGGTGAGATCGAGCGGCCTGGCCCTCAGCGCCCCTTTGACTGAAACAGGCGGTGTGACACAGATGACACACATTGAGGGTTTCGATATCCCAGCCGGTAGAAAACCTAATCTGTACCACGGCATTGTGAGTCCAGGATATTTCCAAACGCTTGGTCAGAGCTTACTGGCCGGACGTGACTTCACCGTCCGCGACGGTCCTGACGCTCAAGGCGTGATGATCGTTGATGAAACCTTCGCGCGGCATTATTGGCCGAACCAAGATCCGATTGGAAAGCATATAACGTTGACCTCCATGATGGGACAAAAGACTCCTGTTAGGACGATCATTGGTGTCGTCACGGCTGTTAAGCTCCGCTCGATCCTGGAAGAATCCCGACCGTGGGCATATTTCCCGTTGGCCCAACATCCAAGGTTTTGTCCGGTAATTCTGGTTCGAACTGATGGCAGTCCCAAGGCGCTTATCTCGATGATCAGAAGCGAAGCGGCGGCAATCCAACCGGCGCCAAATTGCGACGTTCGCACCGTCGCTGAGCGTCTCTGGCAACTACTATTACCTCAGCGGATCCTCACGGCGATTCTCAACAGCTTCGCGGTGGTCGGGCTTCTCTTGTCAGCCACGGGTATTTATGCCGTGATGGCCTATGCCGTCCGGCGGCGAACCCGCGAGATCGGCATCCGGATCGCCTTGGGAGCGAGAAGGCGGGATGTCTTGGCGTCTGTCCTGTTTAATGGGGCTGCATTGATGATGCTTGGACTTGCCCTGGGGCTTGGGATGAGTCTGGCTGGTTGCCGTCTTCTGGCCAGTCAGCTACCACAAATCCGCGAATGGGACAAGTACTTCTTGCAAGGCATCTATACGTGGGATCCACCGACCTATGTAGCCGTGACCCTGATCATCGCTGTGGTAGTTCTATTTGCATGTTACTTTCCCGCACGGCGAGCGGCGAGGACTAATCCGATGGAGACACTGCGCTATGAGTGATTTAGAGTGAATATGAAGTGGGAAAGGAATGAAGATGAATACTCTATGGCATGACATACGATACGGCGTTCGGATGCTGGTTAAGAAACCCGGATTCACGGCTGTGATCGTCCTGACGCTCGCGTTAGGCATTGGCGCCAATACAACCATCTTTAGCTTTCTGGATCGCGTCATACTACGATCGCTGCCTGTGAAGAAACCAAAAGAACTGGTCAAGCTGGAATATCAATATCAGTACCAATATGGTAATCATACCGGTGTGGGTAAGGATTATAAATTCACATATCCACTCTACGTTGGCTATCGTGATCAATCTCAAGTTTTCTCCGGACTGACAGCCTATAGGACGTTTAGCACGGCATCTGGTCTATCCAATGTGCGCGTGGGTGATTCGGTCGAACGCGTTGCATCGATGGCGGTCTCCAGCAACTACTTTTCCGTTCTCGGTGTTCAACCTGTGATTGGACGTTTCTTTCTTCCGGAGGAGGAAAAAGGACACGGTGCCCAGTCTGTTGCCGTGATCAGTCACAGTCTTTGGCGTCGTTTATTCGACGGTGATCCGGCGGCTCTGGGTAAAACCATTTCTATAGGTAACGGTATCCTCACGGTTGTTGGTGTGACACCACCCGAGTTTATCGGAACCGTGGCCATGATGAATCCGGGGGTATATGTCACCCTGGGGACGTTACAGTACCTGGGCAATTTCTTTTGGGATGATCCCGGGAATTTTTCGCTGTATATGCTCGGTCGTCTTAAACCGGGAGTGAGTCGCGCCCAAGCCGAGGCCAAGCTCCTTGTTCTGACAGAGCAGATCAAGCAAGTGGATTCTTATATAACTAAAACCTATACGGATTTTATGGTCAAGGATGGAAGCCGGGGCACCAATGACTTTGCCCAGAAAGACTATTATTGGCTGGTCGTTGTTTTGTTTCAGGCCCCCACGATGTTGGTCCTCCTGGTTGCCTGTGCCAATGTGGCGAATATATTGCTGGCCCGGGGGATGATGCGCCAACGAGAGATCGCCATTCGACGGGCCATGGGGGCTCATCGGGGTGACATCATTCGACAGTTGCTGGTGGAATGTTCACTTCTGGCTTTATTGAGTGGTGTATGCGGTGCCCTTTTAGCCCATTGGTTGACGCTCACGCTTCGGTCGGCCCTGCCTTTCATCCAACAGATTGGTCTGCCTGTCGGCGTTGATAGGCGCATTCTTTGTCTAACATTGCTGGGATCGTTGGGTTCCGTGTTCCTTTTTGGCCTGGTGCCTGCTTTGCGGGTATCGCGTCCCAGCATAATGAATGTATTGAAGGATAGTGTCGGAACGGTCACTCTATTTTCCCGACGCTTTAGCTTGCGTAACATTCTGGTGGTTGTCCAGGTGGCTTTTTCCGTGATTGTATTGTCATTTGGCGTATTGTGCTTGTTGAGTTTGCGCGCGCTTCGAGTGGCTGATCCGGGTTACGATCACAAAAGAGTGTTAGCCGTATCCATTCATCCTGAAGACAATTCACCCGTCAACATCGACTTCAGACAACTGTTCACACATTTGCAGGAACGAGTGACATCCCTCCCAGGCGTGCAGGCCGTCAGCCTTGGATCGGATGTGCCGTTAACGTCGACTGGACGGACTCGAACGGGTGCAAAATATGTTGAAGAATTCCAGATGCCTGCGGACCAGGACCTTATTCCCTGGGATTACAAGATTGTCGGCCCGGGGTACTTTCGGACGCTGGGCGTTCCTTTGTTGAGAGGACGGGACTTCACACCACAGGACGGTCCCGGGACGTCCAGGGTTATGATTATTAATGAACTACTGGCGCAGCGCTTCTGGCCGGGCCAGGACCCGATCGGCAAGCATGTTGATGTCGGGGGCGAACCGCGGGAAGTGGTTGGCGTTGTCAAAGCGGTCAAGTTCCGTAACATTCGAAAGGAACCCAAACCGTTGTCGTTCTGGCCACTCGCACAATTCGATGCAAGAGGTAAGCCATTGCCTGCCGACAGATGGGACTTGCTCATCCGTACCCAGGGCGATCATCAGTCACTGGTGTCCTTGTTAAAAGGGGAATTAGAATCTGCGGGTTTGACGTCAGCAACGTATAAGATAAGTACCCTCGCTGAGCGCGCCAGTGAGTTACACACGGGACAGCGAGTTATCACTGCGTTGCTGAGTGTGATTGGAGCAGTAGGGCTGTTGTTTGTGGCGACTGGGATTACCGGAGTCATGGCTTTCGAGGTCAGTCAGCGAACCCGGGAGATTGGCATACGCATGGCATTGGGCGCCCAATGGAAGGACGTACTGCACTTTGTATTACGCAAAGGGGCCATCCTGACTGGGATTGGATTGGGGCTCGGTTTGGGACTGAGTTGTATCCCGTGTTATATCTTAACTCGCTTAGTGCCGGACTTCCGTTTTGTTGACGAGTACGCCCTTTATGGTGTGCATATATGGGATCCATTGACTTACTTCTGTGTCATACTCCTTGTCTCCTTCGTCATGCTCGCGGCGTGCTATATCCCGGCCCGCCGAGCGGCGAAGATCGATCCGATTGGGGCGTTGCGCTACGAGTGAACTCGTAGCCGATTGTCAATTGTTGGTTATACGTTAAGAGTTGGATTTGTTTTGAACTGAGAATCTGGAGTCATGGAATGATGGCGTTTTTCAACGAAATTAAGTATGCTTTCAGACAATTGGGCAGGAATCCCAGCTTTACTGTTGTGGCCGTGCTGACATTAGCCATTGGTATTGGTGCTTGCACGGCCATGTTTTCGGTGGTCAACGGTGCACTTTTGCGTCCCCTTGCCTTCCCTGGGTCGGATCGCCTGGTGTACATACGCGAGATTGTACCGGCTGTGGCGGAGAAATATCCCACCTTGCCGGTGAGCGCCAATCATTTTTCTGAATGGCGCCAACGGTGCACGTCGTTCGAGAGCCTCTCTCTTGTCAGCCCGGACGCCATGAACCTGACCGGGCGGGACGAGCCGGAACGCCTGGAAGCTATGCTCGTGTCGGCCAATTTGTTCGATATGCTCAAGGTGCAGCCCGCCATCGGGCGGACCTTTGTGACCGGTGAAGACCAATCCGGGCAGGATCATGTGGTAATCATCAGTTACGGACTGTGGCAACGTAAATTCAATGGTGACCCCGCACTCGTGGGTAGTACCATTACCCTGGACAGTGAACCGTATACAGTGATCGGCGTGCTATCTACCGGATTCCGTTTCCCGAAGACACGTGCACGTGCCTTGGATATGGGGGAGAGAACCCTGCAACCGGATATCTTCAAGCCCAAGGTCCTCAATCAGCAGGAGTTGAACGAGCATATGGGCCAATTCAACTATGGCGTTATTGGGCGTCTCAAATCGGACGTGACACCGGCACAGGCTACCGCTGAGTTGAATGTTATCGCAGCAAACATTGTCAAAGAAGCAGGCATCAATATGGACCTGCGCGCTGCAGTGACGCCCTGGCGTGATTGGATCGTGGGAAATTCCCGCAAAGGCCTGTGGGTACTGTTAGCAGCGATCACATCGGTGTTACTTATCGCCTGCCTTAATCTGGCCATACTGTGCCTGGTACGTGCGGAGAAGAGAAGCTTTGATTCAGCGATCCGTACGGCATTGGGTGCAAGCAAGATCAGACTGCTACGCCAGGTCCTGATAGAAATACTGCTCATCGCCTTCATGAGTGGCGTCCTTGGTGTTCTCACGGCCACATTGATTCTTGATGCCCTGATTCGCATGGCCCCGGCAGAGATTCCCCGACTGGACGAAGTTCACCTGGATGGCTACGTGCTTCTCTTTGCCGTTGTCCTGACAGGCGTTACGGCCTTATTGTTCGGTGTGTTACCTGCATGGCGCATGGCACAGAGTCATCCCAGGGAGGTCCTTGCGGCAGGCGCCCGTTCAGCAACCACTGCCAAGGGAGGACTGCGTGTGCGCAGTGCTCTGGTCACTGCTGAAGTTGGGCTGGGCGTGGTGCTGCTTGTTTTGGCCGGACTCTTATTGAGCAGCTTTTCGCGCGTTTTGCGTGCGGACAAGGGCTTTGACGCTCCCGCGGTGCTTGCCACGGATATTGTGCTGCCCTGGGCCAGATATGGGGGCCAGACGCAGAGGGCCAACTTCTATCAAGCGTTGCTCACACGTTTGGAATCCACACCCTCAGTTACCAGCGCAGCGATCATCAGTGCGCTGCCGTTGCAGGGTGAGACGTGGGTCGATGTAGCGTATCTACCGGGTGACACTCGGCCCATGATTGAAAAGCCGACGGTCAACGTTCGTTTTATCAGTAGAGCATACTTCCAAACCATGGGTATTCCGCTCCTTGCAGGCCGTACATTCAACGATAGTGATCGCTCGCGCAAAGCAGCGGTTATCTCTGAGCGACTTGCGCGCATACTCTGGCCCAAACAGGATAGCGTGATAGGATACCCTTTTCTGAATGATAACAAGGAGGAATTTGAAGTTATCGGTGTAGTAGGCGACGTACGAGCCAATGCTGATGGACAATCCGTCGCCTTGATGTATCGTTCATACTGGGACACATCCCGACCGCAGGTAGTTATCGTAGCACGAGCCGCGGGTAATCCGTTTTCTATCGCCGGCTCCGTGCGTGGGGCCGTTCATGAGTTGGATGCGGATTTGCCGGTTTCCAGGATGCGCACCATGCGTGAGATTCTGGATGACTCCGTGGCCCAGCGGCGATTTCAGATGATACTGGCCTCTGCTTTTGCTGGCACTGCATTGCTGTTGGCCGGTTTGGGCATCTACGGCGTGCTATCCTTTCTGGTGACACAACGTACGCGGGAGATGGGTATTCGTATGGCGTTCGGCGCGTGCCAACGGGACGTGTTATGTATAATCCTTCGACAAGGCATGATCCCCGTGGTGATCGGCATAGCTACGGGCGTGGTGGGCGCCCTGGCCCTTGGACGCGTTCTGGCGAGCCTCCTGTATGAAGTAAGCCCACACGACCCATTGACTATGTTGGCGGTTGTTGGAGTGCTAGTAATAGTCGCATTTACGGCTTGCTTAATTCCGGCCCGGCGCGCAGCTAAGATCGATCCGATGGAGGCGCTGCGCTACGAATGAGAAGTAATGAGTGAAAGGAAGAAATGAATATGCTGAGTAACGACACTAAATATGCTTTCCGCCAGTTGATGAAGAATCCTGGATTTACCATTGTGGCGGTGGTGACTCTGGCGGTCGGCATCAGTGCGAATATCACAATGTTCAGTGTGGTCAACGCCGTTCTGCTCAGACGATTGCCCTTTGACAATCCTGACTGGCTGGTCGTGGTCCAGCAGCATAGCAAACAGCATGGTTTTACTGCTGGCCTTTCCTATCCCGATTTCCTGGACTGGAGAAAGCAGGATCAGATTTTCGATGACTTTGCCGCCTATACTGCGGCTCAATTTGACCTGATCGATGGCCAGGGCGTCAGCAAGGTAGACGGCGCCACGGTAAGTCCCAATTTCTTTTCCATGCTCGGGACATCGGCTTTTCTGGGCAGAGTGTTTGCCGAATCAGACGAACAACAAGACTATGGGCTTGCGGCCGTGATCAGCTACGATTTCTGGCAAAACCGATTCGGCAAGAGTCGAGAGATTTTGGGCCGGACGGTAACGTTGCACGGCAAGGTCTACACTGTCATCGGCGTGCTTCCACCCGGCTTTACCTTTCCTGACGCCGTCCAAGGCGCCCAAATTTGGACCGTCCTGAAACCCACCGGGGATCGACTGACCAATAGCAGCCTTTGCTGGTTGAGCACGGTGGGGCGGCTGAAGCCGGGAGTCTCCATAGAACAGGCGGTGAACCTGCAAAACCAGCGGATTGCGGCAAGCGGAGACGACGATACCGAAATACTCATGACCGGCCTGCATGACAGGGTAGTACGCGGCGTGCGAACCACGCTATGGATTCTTTCCGTTATCGTGGGATTCATCCTCTTGATTGTCTGCGCGAACGTGGCTAACTTATGCCTTGCCCGGGCCTCGGCCAGGGACAAGGAAATAGCAGTTCGCCTCGCCCTGGGAGCTAACAAGCTGCGGCTGTTCCGCCAGTTCCTCACGGAGAGTCTCGTGCTGTCCGTGCTGGGCGGCGTCGTGGGTTTGGTTCTTACACTGTGGACCATTGCTGTCTTCAGAGTGAAGATCGGCGGTTTTGTGCCTATGACCGGCTCGATCCACGTTGAACCGCGAGTGCTCCTTTACGGATTGGTTCTTTCGATTCTTGTTGGAATATTACTCGGTATCATACCATTCTGGTGGACGCAGCGATCCAGGCTCGCCCATGTCCTGACAGAGCGACGAAACATATCGGGACACCGATCCGGATTTTCAAACCTATTGGTTGCGGGGCAGATTGCCGTGGCTCTGGTTCTGTCCATTGGCATGGTGCTGATGATTCGTAGTATGGCGCGGCTATCATCTGCGCCTGTCGGATTTGAGCAGGAAAACCTGATTACGTTCAACATCAGCGCAAAAGGGTTGAAGGAGCCACGGCGATATCAACTCAGCCAGGATTTGCTGGAACGACTAAAAACCTTGCCCTATGTCAAGGCGGCGTCCACGGATTCCTCCATGCCTTGCTCACCACGGGCGAGCAGTGCGCCCGTCGAGGTGGAGGGATATCAGGCCCCAGAGGGAAAACGTATTCGGGCTTGCATCCATAACGTCAGTCCGGATTACTTCAGAACTCTGCAAATTCCCATTCTGAAAGGGCGAGATATCTCGCTCGCTGAGCATCAGAAAAAGGAGTCCGTCGTATTGGTCAACGAGACACTGGCCCGGCTGTTTTGGCCGGACCAGGACCCAACGGGCAGGATGCTCGATTTCTGTGGAGTTCGGTATCAGGTTATTGGTGTCGTGGCCGACATGATCCAAGGCAACGTCAAGATAGACAAACCCAATCACCTGTTTTTCCCCTTCGATAAGGTTTGGCCCGGTTCGGAATTGAAGGTTGTTGTTCGATCCTCGTCTGGCCCGGGTCCCGTCGTTCAGCAAGCCCGGGCGATGCTCAGACAAATCGATACGACGCTGCCGCTCTACGGCGTCAGTACGTTCAAGGCACAGATGAACGCCTGTATCAGCCAGGAGCGATTCACAACAACGTTCCTCACGGTCTTTGCAGCCATCGCACTGTTGCTGATCGTCATTGGCGTTTACGGCGTCGTTTCCTATGCAGTGGCTCAGCGGACCCGTGAAATCGGCGTCCGCATGGCCTTAGGAGCACAAAAGACGAGCATCCTGGCTATGATTCTCAAGGGAGGCCTAGTGCTGTCGATTGGTGGCTCAGTCGTCGGCATCGCCGGAGCGACCTGCCTGACACGGTTCCTTTCCAGCTATCTATTTGAAATCAGTGCGACCGATCCTCTGGCCTTTGTCCTGGCTCCACTGATAATAATCGCGGTCGCGACACTGGCGTGTTATATCCCCGCTCGCCGGGCGGCGAAAATCGATCCGATGGAAGCGTTGCGTTGTGAGTAGGACTCATAGTCGGTTGCTATTTGTTGGCCGTACGTTATGAGTTGGATTTGCTGAAAACCTGGAAATATGAACGAAGAACAGGAGTCATGAGATGACGATACTCTTCGATGACATCAAATATGTCTGTCGTTCGCTGGGCAAACAACCTTTCTACGCCCTGATGGTGGTGGGGATACTGGCCGTGGGAATTGCAGGGACCGCGACGGTCTTCAGCCTGTTCAACGGCGTTTTCCTGCGTCCGCTACCCATTCCTAATGAATCGCGGGTCATGGGCCTGTACGAAATGGATCCCGGATCAGAGGATCGGCATGGGCCCTCCTATTCACGGTACTATGCCTGGCGAGAGCACAATGAGACCTTCGAGTCCATGGCTTTCTCCACGGTGTGGGTCGGTAATCTCTCTCGGGACCGGACAGTCGAACGTGTGGGTATACGTTTGGCAAGCTACGAGTTATTCGACGTGTTTGGCATTCGACCGGTGATAGGTCGATGTTTCACTGCCGAGGAAGATCGGCCGGATGGGCCGAAGGTTGCACTGCTGAGCTACAGCCTCTGGAAACGCATGTTTGGCCAGGACCCCGAGATCATCGGCCGGAACGTGTGTCTGGATGACGACCCTTCGTATACCGTCGTTGGTGTTCTTCCCGATGCGACGTTTCCCGATCATAAGGACGTGTGGTGTCCGCTCCGCGCCGATCCGGACAAGGGCCACGGTGGACTCGGCCCAATGGCGGTAGGGCGGCTCAAGAAGGACGTAACCGTCGATCAGGCTCGCGACGATCTGTCGCGCATCCAGAAGGGCTGGGCACAAGAACACCCGGATAAAAACCTCACTCGGACAGTGAAGATAATACCACTCCATGAGTCATATCTCAGTACGGTAAGCCAGGTTCGATTCGCGCTATCCGTCGTCTTAGCCGTGGCGGTGCTGGTGCTACTGATCGCTTGCTGCAATGTGAGCAGCACGATGCTGGCTCGCGGCGCTTCTCGAAACAAGGAAATCGCGTTGCGCGTGACACTCGGCGCGACGAAAGGACGTATCGTTCAGCAGGTGCTGGCGGAGAGCCTCGTGCTGTCTGTTATCGGAGGGCTGCTTGGTGTGCTTCTGGCGCATTACGCTTTGAAGGTGTTGTTAGTACTGTTGACAAACGTGGTCCCAGAGTGGATGAGTTTCAGACTGGACGTTCGATCTCTACTGTTCTTCTCTCTAATCATTGCAGCTACGGCTCTGTTATCGGGGTTGCTGCCGGCGCTGCACGCGGCCTCGGCCAGGGAGCTCTATGGTCTTCTGCAAACTCTTGGGTCTCGTATGACGGCCTCGCTGGAGAGACGACGGACGTTGAACGCGGTGGTCGTCGTGCAGGTTGCATTGGCGCTGACGCTTCTGACGGGAGCGGGGCTGATTGTGCGAACGTTCCTCAACGTGGAGGATACAGATCCGGGATTCCGCACGGCCGGCATTCTGACCTATCATGTACCGTTGTCCATCGGATCTTACATCGACGAAAATAAACGTCTTGCTTTCTGGAGGCAGCTCGACGAGAAGGTCCGCTCATTGCCTGGAGTGCGCCATGCCGCCCTGATTAACAATGCGCCCATGAGTATCCCGACCGTCAAGAAATTCGAGACCGAAGGCGTGCCGAACTCTTCCGGCGGGCAGGATGCTCACATCTTTGTGCGGAGGATTACTCCCGATTACTTTCAGACGATGGGCATTCCTTTGCTTGCGGGGCGCGGCTTCACTGATGGCGATAACCAACGCGATAGTGAACGGACTGTGATCGTGGATGAGACCTTTGCAGAGACCTTCTGGCCCAACGAAAGCCCGATCGACAAACGGATTCGACAAACTGGTTCGAAAGATTGGATTCGCGTTATTGGTTTAGTCGGAGACGCCAAGCAGCTTAGTCTGGAGCAGGCTCCTCAGCCCGGTATCTATCTGCCCAGTGTTACGGATGCCGCCTTCGGCATGTGCGGCGTCGTGCAAACGTCAGGCGATCCATTATCGCTCGTGCCTGCTATCCGAACGGCCGTTTACTCCATAGATGCGGGTGTACCCATCGAAGAAGTTCAGACTATGTCCGAGCGCATTGACAAGTCCATGTCGGGCCGGCGTCTCGCGTTGTGGCTATACGGAGTCCCCGCGGTCATTGCGGCCATATTGGCTCTCACGGGCATATACGGAGTCACGAGCTATGCGGTAAGCCGCCGAACCCAGGAAATCGGAATTCGCATGGCCCTGGGGGCGAGCACGACGGGCGTGTTGACAACGGTCGTGGGGCAGGGCCTTCGGCTGGTTCTCATCGGCATGACCATAGGACTCGTTGGAGCATTGGGGTTCGGCCGTGTGCTGGGGAGCATGCAATATATGTTACATAACGTCAGCCCGGCCGATCCCATCACGTTGATCGGCGCTTTCCTCCTCTTGATGGGAGCAGCCTTTTTCGCTTGTTACATCCCCGCCCGGCGGGCAGCGAAGATCGATCCGATGGAGGCGTTACGCTACGAGTAAACGTGTATCGAGTTGTTCGTTTTTGGTTATTCGTTGTTAGTTGTGTTTGCTGTGAATTATGAACTAAGAAACAGAGACATAAAATGACGGCACTGATCAATGACATTAGATTTGGTATACGGCAGTTGCTAAAGCAGCCATTATCTTCATTTATCGCGATTCTCATGTTAGCTTTGGGCATTGGTGCTAATACAGCGGTCTTTGGTCTGTTGAATTCGGTGCTGTTGCGTTCGTTGCCGGTACCCAAGCCGGATGAGTTGCGCGGAATCAATTGGGTAGGAGATTTCTGTCCCGGAAACATTCATGGACGCATTACGAGTGTGCCAAATGGAGAACAGATATCCAATACCTTTACCTACCCGGCCTTTTGCGAATTTCGTGATCGCGGTGCGAATGTGGCGACATTCTTCGCATACTTAGGATTCAACACGTTTGATCCTCCGACGGTCCAGATTCGCGGCCAGGCGTTCACTGCGGACGGTATGATGGTCTCGGGTAATTTTTTCCAAGGGTTAGGCCTGAAGCCCCTATTGGGTCGGACAATTATGCCGGAACACGACCGGCCGAACGTCGCGCCGGTAGCCGTAATCTCCTACCAAGCCTGGCAAAAATATTTCGGCGGGGATCCGAATGTCATCGGTCAAACGATAGTCCTGAAGCAGGTGAATGCCACGGTGATTGGTGTGCTTCCAAAGGCTTTTCTCGGAGTAGACAAGGGCCGTCGGTGTGATATTTACGTTCCCTTAACATTACAGCCGCAGATAGAGGGTATTTGTGCGCTGGAGTCTCACGACTACTGGTGGGTCGAAGCCATGGCCCGTCTGAAACCGTCGGTCGATGAGTCTCAGGTCAGTCGCTTGTTGGGGGCGTTGTTCGCGCGAATGACAAGTGATGTTATCGACGCGTCAAAAAAGAACCTGCGTATTGTCCTGACGGATGGTGGGGGTGGCTTGAGTGGTGCTTTGGCGCCGCGCAGACTTGCCATGGCCAAGCCTCTCTACCTGCTGTTAGGATTGGTGGGTATTGTTCTGCTGGTGACCTGTGTCAATCTGGCAGGACTTCTGTTGGCCAGAGGTGCGATGCGTCATCATGAATTTGCCGTGCGTGCGGCCTTAGGCGCGCGACGCGGTCGGCTGATACGGCAGTTGCTGACGGAGAGCATCGTTCTCTCGGTGATTGGTGTCGGTTGCGGGTTTCTTTTAGCCGCCTGGATAAAACCGCTTCTGGCCCGTATCCTCTGGCCCTCAGATGCGATCGTTGACTTACAGAGCGACCTTCATGTCTATGGGTTTGTATTGGCGATCCTGGTGTTCACTACGGTTCTGTTCGGGTTATTGCCGGCCCTGCGCACGGCGCGCGCGAACCCCCTTACCCATCTCAAGCATAGAACGGTGCTTGGTGCGCCGCGTTTACATTTTAGAAAATTGCTCGTTTCCATCCAGGTAGGCCTCTCGCTGCTGTTGTTGGTGGCTGCCGGTTTGTTTGCACGGACGTTGATCAATATCCGGTGGATTGAAGCCGGCTTCAATGTTGAAAACCTCTTGGTATTCCGTGCTGATATAAACCAGCGCAGAGCAGAATTTAACACGGCTGTCGGTTCCTTGCCCGGTGTGCAGGCCGTGACGTATTCCAATATACCCTTGTTATGTGGCGGTAGTAGCGGTACGACAATACCTCTGCCTGGAAATCCTTCCATAAAGTTAAACATTTTAAAATTGGACGTGAGTGAAACGTTCTTACAGACGATGCGTATCCCATTGCTGGCAGGGCGCGACTTTCAGACGATTGATACGGAAGCATCGCAGAGGGCGATTATCGTAAATCAGTCTCTTGTCGACTCTGCCTTTCCTGATGAGAGTCCAATTGGCCATACCCTTAGGATTCATCAAAAGGATTACACGATTGTAGGTGTCTGTGGAGACACCAAGTATTACGACCTTAAAAAGGCATATGAGCCAATCGTTTTCTTTCCTTCCCGTAGTGCCCCATTTTATGCGGTGCGTACTACGAAGAATCCAAAACACTTGGTCCCGATGGTGCGTCAGGTTCTGGGCTCAATTGATCCGGACGTTGCCTTGGCTAATGTGAAAACATTGGAAGCCCAAATCTCTGAGAATACCCTTCAGGAGCGTTGCTTTGCCTGGCTGGCCTTGTCTCTGGCGTTTTTGGCGATGCTGCAATCCTGTATCGGGCTTTACGGATTGATGGCCAACGATGTAACACGCCGTACCGGTGAAATCGGCATCCGCATGGCGCTCGGTGCTAGACCGGGCGTAGTTGCCTGGCCGATCCTCCGGAGTGCCTTAATCATGGCCGGAACAGGAGTCGGTATCGGACTGCCTATGACATGGAGTATTGTCAAAATCATACGCAGCTACCTCTTCGGCATTCAACCCTACGATCCTCTAACACTCATTGTTGCGGTTATTCTATTAATGATGGTTACTGTCCTGGCCGCTTGGATTCCAGCCCGACGGGCAGCCAAGATTGATCCGATGGAGGCGTTA